>CAZVMA010000273.1:0-2145 GCA_964628545.1 uncultured Pseudomonadales bacterium
CGTGCAGCAGCACGGTACCGGGCGACGGAAATGTTGCCACCATGTCCACGTGCCCACGGGTGCCGAAGGTTTCGTAGTCGCGGTGCAGCCCGCGCGGCAGCCAGATCGCCTTGCGCGTGCCGAGCAGGCGCGCCAATTCGTATTCGACCCGCTCGGCGTCCGCGTGGGGGTTGCGCTCGGCCCCCAGCTGCACCGTTCGGGTGAGCAGCACGGTACCGGCACCGTCGACATGAAACCCGCCACCCTCGTTGACCAGCAGGGATGGGAGCACCGGAACCCTGACCAGATCGGCGATGAAGCGGGCGATCTCGCGATCATGCTCGATGCGCGTCCAGGCGCCGCCGCCCCAGCCGTTGAAGATCCAGTCGACCGCGGCCAGCGAACCGTCCGCCGCGTGGACGAAGGTCGGGCCGCTGTCGCGCAGCCAAAAGTCGTCGATCGGGTGCGTGACGATCTCGATGCCGCTGCCAAGCATCCGCTGGGCCCGGCTGGTCTCTGATGGATCCACGATCATGCTGACGCCGATGCAGTCGGCAACCGCCCGGGCGACCGCCGTCCACGCGGCGTACCCGGCCTCGCGCTCGGCGGCGCTGGCGCCAAGCGTGGCGCTTTCGCGGGGAAAAGCCATCCAGACGCGCGTCTGGGGCGCGGTCTCGGGCGGCATCATGAATGGCGGTGCGGCGTGTAGCGTTTCGCTCATGAATCGGTGGTCCTGAAGCGGGTGCAGTATGACCGGGACGGCGGCGTGCGCGCAGCCGTCCGTACCGCTGTCCGTCCAGCTGTCCGTCCAGCCTTCCGTCCAGCAAGGGCTCGGTTTTCCCGCAGCCCGGCTGCTTGCCCACCAGTGCCATGGGATGCGAGCCTTGCCGGGTGGTCATCGACAGCGAGCAGCGCATGGGTGTGTCGTCCGTTCGGTTCCGGATCGCGCTCGCAGCCTGGGCGCTTTTGCTGTTCGGTTGTGCGGCCCCGGGGCGATCGCTCGAGCTCGTCTCGGCGGTGGCGCCCGAGTATCCCGAAGCGGCCCGGACGGCGGGGCAGCAGGGCTATGTGGTGGTGCGCTATGCCGTGGACGCCGACGGCCGGGTGCGCGATCCGGTGGTGGTTGCTGCCGAGCCCGTGGGCGTATTTGACGCAGCGGCGCTGCGCACCGTCGCTGCCTGGCGTTTCCGACCTGCCCGCCCGGGCGCATCGCCGGCGCTGATCGAGCGGGTCGAGAGTCGCGTCGAGTTCACGCTCTCCGAGAGCGATGCCTACCGCGGTTACTGACGCCTTCGCACCCCGTATTCACCCCGGAACTCGGCCGCGATCCGCCCGTCGGCCGTCAGGGCAACGGTCAGCAGCACCCGCGTCCGATCGCGAACGGCAAGCTCGGCCAGTGCGGCTGCAGCGTCGTCGGTCCACGCGCAACGCGCCACCATGTCCGTGTCGACCGGAGCCAGACACCGGATGTGCCCTTCTACGAATACGATCGAGCTGTCGCTCAGGGTGGTTCGGCCCGCAGACTGGCCTGCGGGATCGGCGGTGGTTTCCGCTTCGGCTGCCAGCGCGAGCTGCAGCCAGATCTGCCCCCATCCGCACAGGGCGGCGAGCGAGAACTGGCTGCCCGCAAAGGCTGTACCGTGGACGTTGGTGTTCGGGCCCAGGGCGGCGCTGGCCTCGAGCACCACGCCGTCGAACCGGTCGACGCGAATGCCCATGGTGGCCGAGATTGGAATCTCGGCGTGCCAGCGCGACTCGAGCGCGCGCAGCAGCGCGTCCGACACGTGCTACCAGCGGTTCCAGTGCGTGATGCCGCTGACCGGCGGCCGGCTGGCGCGCTTGAAATCCGTGCCCCGCGTGTAGCCGACCGGCAGCAGCGCCACCTGCAAAATGTTGTCGGGCAGCCCCAGGACCTCGGCCGCCTCGCGCTCGTGCACCAGATGCAGGGTGGTCAGCGCCGAGCCGAGACCTCGGGCGCGCAGCGCCAGCTGGAAACTCCAGACCGCCGGGAAGATCGAGCCGTACAGGCCCGCCAGCATCGCCGCCGGCGCATTCGCGGGCGGCCGCCCCTCGATGCAGGGAATCAGGTGCACGGGCACCTTTTCCAGGTTGTCCGTCAGCCACAGCGCGGAGTCGTAGACGCGCGTGGTTTGCGCATCACCCCGG
>CAZVMA010000273.1:2155-2405 GCA_964628545.1 uncultured Pseudomonadales bacterium
CGATACAGCGCGGCGAGCGCGGCCCGCTGACCGGCATCGTCGACCACCACCCAGCGCCAGCCCTGGGTGTTGCTGCCCGTGGGCGCCTGCACGGCGAGCTCCAGGCACTCCAGAATGGTCTCGCGCGGCACCGGTCGATCCAGGTCCAGCCGCTTGCGCACCGCTCGGGTGGTGGCCAACAGCTCGTCGGTCATTGCGATATCGAATGTCATGAGGTCCCCTCCGTCCAATTGATCGCCAGATTAGCGGT
>CAZVMA010000273.1:2415-4260 GCA_964628545.1 uncultured Pseudomonadales bacterium
TTCGAACAGTGCGCTTACAGGCCCCAGCACTCGAGGTCGTTGGCGAAGATCAGCGACCCCTGGTAGTGCGCCTAGATCGCCTGCGTCGACAGCGTTTCGCGACCGCGGGTCCGGTTCGTTCGGTGGCCGAGAATCACCATGCGCACCTCGGCCTGCGCGGCCAGCTGGCCGATTTGGGTCGGGGTCATGTGGAACTCGGTCAGCGTCCCCCGGGTGTTCTCCGGGATGGAGTGGTGGATGACCAGGGCGTCTGCGTTGGCGGCGAAGGCTGCCAGCGCGCCTCGCTGCGATGCGCTGTCCGCCGCGAAGACAATGCGCTTGCCGCCGATGTCCACAGCCCACGCCAGCGCCGGAATGTCGCCATGGGTCACTGGCAGCGCTTCGAGTTCCAGGTTCGCGCTGGCGAAGTCGGACCAGCGCCGCCCGCCGGTGGCGGGCACATCGCGCGGGCTCGCCCGGAAGCGGCCGGTGGCGTTCGGCGGCAGCGCGTTGGCCAGACTCGGGAAGGCACCGTTTGGACCGATCAGTCGAGCCACCAGCTCGGTCGTTGCCAGGTGCCGCGTGCCCACGCCGGCTGCCGGCGCGCCGGTTGGACCGATGACGGGCAGCAGGCGGTTTCGTTCCGCCGTTCGAGCACCAACCAGAAAGGCGGGCAGGTCGACGGCACGCTCTGGCCCGTTGTGGCTCAGCACGATCGCGTCGACATCCGTCATGCGGCCGCCCGAGCGGTCGAACAGCGACGAGGCGCCCGAAGCCGGGTCGACGATCAGCCGCGCCTTGTTGTCCAGGAACACCGCATAGCTGGCCGGTGTTTCGCCGTCGTCGAGCTCCTGCCCGCCGCCGCCCAGAATCTGCAGCCAGACGCCCTCGTCGCCGCAGTACGGGGTGGCGTCCTGCTTGCGGACCACGTCCTCCGCCTGTGCGGGCAGGCTGGCGGCGATCAGCGCCAGTACCGCCAGAGTGAGGTTTGGCAGGAAGCGACGGACTGCAGATGGCGCGGGGTACTTCATGACGACTCCGGTGCTGTTCTCAACTGTGTGCTGAACGTGTGCCTGAACGGATCTTGCAGTCCGCGCGAGGATCAGTGTGCCGCGAGCGCATCGATTTCCGCGAGCAGTCCCGCGACCGCGGCTTCATCGGGCATGCGCCAGTCGCCGCGCGGCGACAGGCTGACCGAGCCGATTTTTGGGCCTGGCGGCAGGGTCGTGCGCTTGAACTGTTGGCTGTAGAAGCGCTGAAAGAAAACTCGCAGCCAGCGGCGAATGGTCTCTTGTTCGTACTCCCCCGCAAACGCCCGACAGGCCAATGCGTAAATGCGCGCAGGGCCGGCACCGTAGCGCAGGAAGTGGAACAGGAAGAAGTCATGCAGCAGGTACGGGCCGACGATGTCCTCGGTCGAGTGGAGCGCGCTTTCGGCGGTGGGCTCGCGCAGCTCGGGCGAAATCGGTGTCGCCAGCACGCGGGTCAGCACCTCGGCCAGCTCTGGCGTGGCGCGATGTTGCGCGTACCAGCGCACCAGATACGCCATCATGGTCTTTGGGACGCTGGCGTTGACGTTGTAGCTGGCCATGTGGTCGGCGTTGAACGTACACCAGCCAAGCGCCAGCTCGGACAGGTCGCCGGTGCCAACCACCAGGCCCTGCACTTTGTTGGCGAGATTGAACAGGATCTGGGTGCGCTCGCGGGCCTGTGCGTTCTCGAACACGATGTCATTGCGCGTGGTGTGGTCGAGATCGCGCAGATGCTGGGCAACCGCCGGATCGATGGCAATCTCGGTCAGGGGCACTCGCACCGCTGCTGCAAGCTGATGCGCGCTGGTCCGCGTATGCGTCGAGGTGCCGGGCC
>CAZVMA010000274.1:0-1127 GCA_964628545.1 uncultured Pseudomonadales bacterium
CGGGCGGCTGAGATCGAAGGTGCGCTTCGCCACCTCGACCATCTGGCGGACGGCGGCTACGCAACTGCGTCGGCGGCCACACGCGTTGCAGTGGCTGAAACGGCTCTAAGCACGCGCTCGCCGGGCTTTGGCCTGCTCATGACGCTGCTGCTGCAGGCGTACTATCAGGACGATCGGGTGATGCAGTCGCTCGGCATGGAGCCGCGCCCCCCCTTCCCCGTGGGCTACGAGGTGCCCGAGGGCGACTGGTCGCTGCTGGATCCGGTGCGCGCGCGCCCCCCGTTCTGGCGTCGGGCCGACTGATTGACCGGCGTTGGGGCGCTCAGGCAATGCGCGTGGACGGGTGCGGGGATCGATCCACCAGCGGCAGCACGTTGGGGGTGTAGAACGTCTGGAACGTGACGCCAGCACGGTGGGCATCGAGCGCGGCTTGATCCTGCCAGCGCTCGACCAGCAGGAACACCTGCGAATCGGCGTCCGACTGGTAGATTTCGAACCGTTCGCAACCTGGCTCCTGTGCCGAGCGACGGGCGGTTTCAGCCAGCAGATCACGCACCCGGGCCACGTCGGCCGGCGCGCGGACGGTCAGGATGACGTTCAGGTAGATCATCGCGACGCGAAGCCCGCGCAGCTCACAGCACCGCCTCGATGAGGAACGGCCCGCGCTCGCCCATGGCACCCTCAAAGGCGCGATTGAACGCCTCCGCCGTGGTCACGCGCACGCCAGGTACGCCCATGCCCGCCGCCAGCGACACCCAGTCGAGCGCGGGATTCCCGAGGTCAAGCATGCTCATCGCCTTCGGCCCTGGATTGTGGGCGCCCACCCGCCCGAACTCGATTTGCAGGATCGCGTATTTGCGATTGGCGAAGATCACCGTCGTCACGTCGAGCCGCTCGCGCGCCTGCGTCCACAGGGCCTGGGGCGTGTACATGCCGCCACCGTCGGCCTGCAGGCACACCACACGCCGATCCGGGCAGGCGACCGCAGCGCCCGTGGCCGTGGGCATGCCGTAGCCGATCGAGCCACCGGTGAGCAAAAGCCAGTCATGCGGCGCAGCCGTGCGCGTGAGATAGGTCGAGGGACCGCCCGACGTGGCACCTTCGTCCACCACAATTGCGCCTTCCGG
>CAZVMA010000274.1:1137-4254 GCA_964628545.1 uncultured Pseudomonadales bacterium
CGGATGCGGCGAGGCGGCGCGCCTCGACAGCGCGGCGCCAATCGTTGCCGGCGTCAGTGCCCCGCTGGCAAGCGCGGGTCGACTGAACGGCATCAGCACGGCCGGCGTGGGCCCAATGCCAACAGCATCGCCAAGGGCTTCCAGCGCCGCGTCCACGTCGCCGTCGCGGGCCACCAGCGTGTGCAGCGTGCAGCCCTCGGGCGTCAGCCAGTTGGGCTTGTCCGGATAGGCGAAGAAGGTGATCGGCGGCTGGGTCGCGACCAGGATCAGGTGTCGTGTGCCCGCCAGCACCTCCGCTGCCTGCTCGCCAAAGTACGGCAGCCGCTCGACGTCAGCGCGACCGGCACCGCGTTCGATGCGGGGCACGAAAGTGTCGGTGAGCCAGCGCGCGCCAGTGGCCCGGGCTATTCGATCCAGCAGCGCCGAGCGGCGCGCCGAGATGAAGCCGTTCACCAACAGTACCGCGGGCTCGCCGGTGCGCAGCGCCCGCGCGCAGTCATCGACCGCGCTACCCTCGACCGCTCGCGGCGCCAGCCGCGGCAGCGGCTTGGCAACAGCCCGGGTGCGATTCCACGCCGTGTCCGCGGGCAGGATCAGACCGGTGACCTGACCCGGCGTCGACAGCGCTGCCTGCACCGCGAGCGCACCGTCGGCAGCCACATCATCGGCGGATTCGGAAACCTTGACCCAGTGGCAGACAGTCTTGGCCAGGCCCTCGACGTCGCTGGAGAGCGGCGCATCGTATTGCCGGTGATACGTCGCGTGTTCGCCAATCACGTTCACCATGGGGGTTCGCGCCTTGCGCGCGTTGTGCAGGTTGGCGAAGCCGTTGCCAAGCCCAGGCCCAAGGTGCATCAGCGTTGCCGCCGGCTTGCCCGACATGCGGCCGTAGCCGTCGGCTGCGCCCGTGACGATGCCCTCGAACAGACCTAGCACACACCGCATGTCCGGATTGGTGTCGAGCGCCGCGACGAAGTGCATTTCCGACGTGCCTGGGTTAGCAAAACAGACATCGACCCCCGCGTCGACAAACGTCTGCACGAGACTCTCTGCCCCGGTTCGGTCTGCCGCTGCAGCGTTGGAAGCCCCATCCATCATGATCAAAACCCCTTCCTCGACAAGCCCACATGACACCACCGATGACGTCGTGAGTCCATGTCCCGCGACAGCGGAGTCGGGCAGGCCAAACGCCGAGCCTCTGCGGTATGCTGCCCGCGGGAGGACGGACACCATGGCGCTACGTTTCCTGGACGGTCCGCCGCGTGCGCATATCGACGCGCTGGGCGCGAGCCTCTTGATCGGCTTCTCTGCCCTGCTCGGCCTGAACCAGGCGCTGGTCAAGCTGGTCAACGCCGGCATGGCGCCAATCTTTCAGTCCGGCACCCGCAGCGCGCTCGCGTTTCTGGTGCTGCTGATCTGGACTTGGGCGACACGCGCGCGCCTCGATTTTCGCAACGGCAGCGTTCCCTGGGGCATTGCGGCCGGAATGCTGTTCGCGCTCGAGTTCGCCATGTTGTTCGTGGCGCTGGACTACACCACCGTGGCCCGCGCCTCGCTGTTCTTCTACACCATGCCGCTGTTCACGGCGCTGGGCGCGCACGCGCTGATCGCGGGAGAGCGCCTGACCCCGCTGCGCCTGCTCGGGCTCGGCGTCGCCATCGCGGGCGTCGCGGTGGCGCTGGCCGACGACACCTCGGCACCCTCGGCGCAGAGCTGGATCGGCGACGCGCTGGCCATCCTGGGCGCCATCGCCTGGTCCGCGATCACCCTCATGATGCGAACCACGCCGCTGGCGCGCTGCTCGTCCGAGCAGATCATGCTGTACCAGCTGGGCGTCTCTGCCCTGCTGCTGCTGGCCGCTGCGCCCATCGCCGGCCACGGCATTCGCGTCCTCACCCCGGAGCTCGTCGGGATCTTTCTGTTTCAGGTCGTCGCGATCGTCAGCCTCGGCTATCTGCTCTGGGCCCGCATTCTCGCCGTCTACCCGGTCGGCAACATGGCATCGTTCGGCCTGCTTGCGCCGGTGTTCGGCGTGCTGGCAGGTTGGGTGGTGTTCGATGACCCGCTCACGCCGGCCTTTTTTGTCGCGTTGGCGCTGGTCGGCGCCGGACTGGTGCTGATCAACCTGCGGCCGAGACGGCGCGCTACGGCAGAACAATAGCGTCGGTCCTGACCGCGTTCGCGGCCCGAGACCCACCGTTCAACCGTACAGGGCTCGGAACGCCGCCTCTATGTCTGCCTGTGCGGCCGGCATCTCGGCGCGCAGGTCGGCGCTATCCCAGACCCGATACTCGCCGCGCGCGTACGCCTGCGCGTTGCGGTGGTACATCCAGGCGTTCATGCGGTTGGCGATGAAGCTGTTTGCCTGGCGCCGCACCTTGCCGGGCGCGCCCATGACGATGCTGTTCGGCGGAATCACGGTGCCTTCAGTGATGAAGCTGCCGCCGGCGATGATGCAGTTATCGCCGATGACGGCGCCGTCCATGATGGTGGTGTTGATGCCGACCAGCACGTTGTCGCCGATTTCGCACAGGTGAATGGTGCAGTGGTGGGTGATCGAGCACCACGCGCCAATACGGACCTTGCCGCCGTGGATCATCACAAAATCCTGGATGTTGGTCATGGCGCCGATGACCGTAGACCCCGCCTCGGAGCGCACGGCGGCATAGGGCCAGATACTCGCACCGGCGCCGACGGTGACATCACCGTAGAGCGTCGCGGTGGGGTGCACAAACGCGGCTGCGGACAGGTCGATGGACGGATCGATGAGGGGAATTGGTGTCGCCATGGGGCCTCCTCTCTCAGCTGACGAGCGTGTCGACGTACAGTGCCGCAATCGCCTCGAGCCCCGCCTGATCGTCCGCGTCGAAGCGATCGAAGCGCGGCGAATCGACGTCCAGCACCCCGAGCACGACACCATTGCGCAGCAGCGGCACCACGATCTCCGAGTTCGACGCCGCGTCGCAGGCGATATGGCCGGGAAACGCATGCACGTCGGGAACCACGACGGTCTGCCGGCGCGCGGCCGCCGTGCCGCACACGCCGCGGCCGACCGCAATGCGCACGCAGGCCGGTTTACCCTGAAACGGCCCGACCACCAGCTCGCCCTCGCGCATC
>CAZVMA010000275.1:0-4246 GCA_964628545.1 uncultured Pseudomonadales bacterium
TGACTTGCATGCGGAACGCCGCGTCGGACTCCGGGCTGCGGCGCCAGAGCATGCGCGCGGCATTGCGGTACGGCCGATCGGTGAGTCGGGACAGCAGCAACTCGCCCAGGGTGCTGTCGCCGCCGCCGTTGTTCCGGATGTCGATGACGAGCCCGATGCAGCCGCGCGCGTTGGCGACGGCGATGGCACGCTCGAGGAACGCGTTCCACCGGTCCATCAGCTCCGAGTCCATCGTCGGGAAGTCGACGAACGCGATCGGCCCGGCGGCTGCGTCCGTCGTCGCCGGTGACGGCAGGTCGAGCAGCACGCAGCGATACGGCGGCTCGTCGACCAGGACTTCGCCCGGCGGCAGGCTCGCGGCCGCCGCCGGCGCCGCGGCCGCTGCGCCGGATGCGTGCGTGCGTTCGCCTTCGCGCCGGTCGTCCGCGACGCCGGCGACGGACACCGTGCGTACGACGCCGTCGGCGCCGACGACTTCGACCTCGGTCGGCAGCGTGACGCCCATGATCCAGCTGAAGCGACGGAACTGACCGCTCACGACGAGGTCGCGGAAACGCGGCGACTCCGCCGGCACCAGCGCCTGCAGGCGCTTGCCGAGGTCCGCGGCCGCGACGCCGCCGATCCGCCGCACGCGGTCACCGGGCTCGATGCCCTTCTCGTCGGCGGCCACGGCGACGACGACCAGCTCGTCGCCACGCACCTCCGCGCGGAACGGCAGCAGCCGCTCGCCGCGCGCCAACGCCGCGCGCAGGTCCTCGCGCGGCACCGGCTGGCTGATGTGGTCGATCCCGTAGCCGGCCTGCAGTTCCATCACGAGCGGCAAGAACTCGCGGCGCGTCATCGGCCGGTCGATCGCGGCCTTCAGGCGGTCGGCGAGCGCGCGGATCGCCGCGGGCGTCGTGCGCAGGTAGGGCCTCGGATTGGTGCGCTCGTGCAGCGCGACCAGGGCGTCGAGGTCGGCGCGCAACCCTTCCGGCTCGTGCACGCGGGCGAGGTCCTCGGCCGTCACCGGCGGCAGTTCGTCGAACATCGACTGCGTGAAGAACGACGTCGAGCAGCCGCCCGAGATCGAGACCACGGCGACCAGCAAGAGGATGGCGAACGCCGCGCGAAGGAGCCGGCGAAGCGGACGGGGGCGCGGCGGGCGCACGGGAACGGGGGCAGAAGGTTCCATGTTCGTCAGGGGGCCCAGGGCATGCGAGAGCGTTGCGGTGTTCGCCGGCAGGCGAAGATATTCGGACTCTACGTCGGCGTCCTTTGCCAGCGAGTCAGCGCATCGATCCGGGCCTCGCGCGTGGGCCCCTCGGACTCAGAACACCCAGACCAGCGCGAGCGACACCTCTGCCTCGAAGTCGTCGCGCGCAATCGGGCTGTCCGCGATCTGCGAGTTGTAGAACTCGACTCCTGCCTGGGCGATGACCTGCAAGTTGTCGGTGAGGCGCTGGCGGTGGACCAATTGCAGGCCCGTGGAGCGATAGCCTCCGTCGAGGTCGGTCTGCGCCAGACCCGATGCTGCCGAGTCGGCCGCAGACACGCCGAAGTCCTTCTCGACGAACGCGCGATCGCCGAAGGTCGAGAACACATACGCCTCGGTGCCAAGGCCCTGCATGCTGTCGCCGAAGCGGTGTCCGGCGGCGACCACGCCAAGTGCGCCGAAGTCGCTCTCGCCGGCGAGCACGCGACCGCCGACCCAGTTGCGCCATTCGGAGTCCAAGGCGAAACGCGCTTCGAAGAACCCCGCGACGTGCGAGTCACGCTTGGGCAGTCCGTCGAGCGCGCCGTCTTCCGAATCGCTCGGATCGAGGCCGTCTTCGTAGCGCGCTCCCGCCTGCAGCAACCAGCGGTCTTCGATCACGCCGCGCCAGCCCAGTTCGGTTCCTTCGAAGAACGCCATATGACGCCCGCTGCGCCATTGGATCGCGCCGGCCGGATCGAGTTCGAGCTCGTATTCGTCAGAGCCGTCGTACGCCGACTCGTACTCGAGGCCGATGCCGAGCGCGACGCCCCAACCGCGACCTCCTGTGAAGTCGAGCACCGACGGCAAGGGGACGATTGCGCGCGTGTCTCCTTCGGCTGCGGACTTGGGAGGCGACACGGGCTCTGTGGACGGGGCCTTCGCAGGATCTTGGCCACGCAACGCAGCGACTCCGTTTGCGAGAGCCGCGAGGAACATCAGGCAGCGGGTGGGTTGGTTCATGCGTGCCGAGTGTGCGAACGGACAGGCTCGGCGCAGTGTCGATTCTGCGTCGAACGAAGGTCGATTCGCAGACAAGGGTGTCTCCCGGGATTCCCGTCGCCGTGCATCGCAGTAGCTTGATGCCGTGCGGATCCTCCTCGTCGAAGACAGCGCTGCCGTGCGCGCCAACCTCACGGAGCAACTCGAGAATGCGGGCCACGAAGTCGACGTTGCCGTCGACGGCCGCAGCGGGCTGCTGCTGGCGCTCGCTGGCAACCACGACGTGCTGGTGCTCGACCTGGGCCTGCCGCGCATGGACGGACTCGAAGTGTGCCGCAGGCTGCGCGAGCAGCGCGGGGCTGGACCACTGGTGCTGATGCTGACAGCGCGTGACACGCTGGAGGACAAGTTGGATGGATTCGCGGCCGGGGCGGACGACTATCTGGTCAAGCCGTTCGAAGGCGCCGAGCTGCTCGTGCGGCTGCAGGCGCTCGCACGGCGTTCGACGCGGAAGGACGCGGAGGTCCTGGTCGTCGAGGACCTGCGTTATGACCTCGGGGCGCTGAACGTCGAACGCGCGGGCCGCACGATCCGGCTCAATCGCGTCGGGCTGCGCATTCTGGGCGAGCTGATGAGCGCCTCCCCGCGGGTCGTGACCCGCGAGCAACTCGAGCGCGTGCTGTGGGACGGTTTCTCGCCGGAGAGCAGCGTGTTGCGGTCGCACATCTATGCGCTGCGCAAGGCAATCGACCTCGAAGGACTCGTGCCGCTCGTGCAGACCGTGCGCGGCATCGGCTACCGGCTCGCGCGCGAGGATGGCGCATGATGTCGCCTCCTCGTTTGCGGCGCGGCTTGACCGTGCTCATCGCTGCATTCGGAGTGTCGTTGGCCTTGACCTATGCGTGGGTCGTGCCGCGCCTCGTGCTCGACACCGAGGACACGATCTTCACGCGCAACCTGGAGCGCCTGCGAGAGCAGGCGGCGCGCGCAGGACACGAGCAGCAGGAGCTCTCGGCTCCCGGCGTCCGTGTGGTCCGCGATCTCGCCGTCGAACCGCCAGAGCTCGCGGCGTTCCTGCGCGGACTTGCTCCGGGGATCCACGAGTTCAACGACGAACCACTGCCTGGGCTCGAGACGACGGAGTTGCTCGTGGCCGTGGAGTCCGATGCCGCAGGCGTCGGTCGGCTTTGGGTTCTCTACGACCTCGCGGGTCTCGAAGCGCTGGAGGGTCCCTGGAGCGCGCGCTACCTGGGCGCAGTCGGTGGCGGAGTCGCTCTCGCGCTGTTGGCCACGATGATCGGCCTCGTCGCTGCCCGGCGCCTGTTCGGCGCGCTCGACGACCTGGAGCGGCTCGTCGCCGGCGAGCCGCAACCCGATTCCTCCTCGGCCGCCGAGCAGCGCGACGACGAGATCGGACGCATCGCGCGACTCTGGCGTGACGTCGACACACGCTTGCGATCGGCGCTGGAGCGCGAACGCCGCTTCACTCGCGATGCGAGCCACGAACTCCGCACTCCGATCGCCGTCGCGCGTGGAGCGCTGGAGCTGTTGCGCGCCGAGCCCCAGGCCAGCGACGCGCGGCGCTCCGAACTGCAGCGTCGGATCGATGCCGCGCTGGTCGAGATGGGGGACCTCGTCCACGCATTCCTCTTGCTGGCGCGCGAGCCCACGCCGGCGCCATCTGGGCTGGACCACGAGGTGTTCCCGCTCGGAGAGCTCGTGACGCGACTCGTTCACGAGCGCGCCGAGATCGCTGGCCCCGAAGCCCGGTTCGATCTCGTGCGAGGAACCGACGCGCTCGTCGAGGGCAGTGCACGCCTTGCGCGCGTCGTGGTCGGCAACGTGCTCGGCAATGCGATCAAGCACGGTGTCGGCACGATCGAGGTGAAGGTCGACGGCTCGAGGCTGGTCGTGACCAATGCGGTGCAGTCGAGTGGTGCGAGTGAGTCCCAGGAGGGTTTCGGTTTCGGGCTAGGCATCGCACGGGACGTGTGCGCGCGTTTCGGATGGCGATTGCAGGCGAGCGAGCAGTCCGGCGTGTTCACCGTGGTGCTCGAGATGTGACCGGCG
>CAZVMA010000276.1:0-4229 GCA_964628545.1 uncultured Pseudomonadales bacterium
GATGCCTCGAGCTTCGCGACAGGTGCAGATTTCACGATCGATGGCGGCATGTCGATATGACGCCGGCCACCGCGCTGGTTACCGGCGCCGGCAGCGGTATTGGGCGCGCCGTGGCGATTCGACTGGGTCAGCGCGGCATGCGCGTCGTGTGCGTGGGGCGCACGCGATCGACTCTGGAGGAAACGGCAACCAGCATCGACGAAGCAGGTGGTCGAGGTGTCGTCGCTGTTGCTGATTGTGGCGCCAGTGAAAGCTGGAGCAGCCTGTGCGAGGCGGTGGCGAACGAACCGGTGCGAACACTTGTTCACTGTGCAGCCACAGATCAGCTGAAGGCATTTGCGGATGTGACAAGAAGCGACTACGACCAGATGTTCGATCTGAATGTAGCCGGCCCGCTGTTTCTTACGCAGCGGTTTCTGCCGAACCTGGTTCAAGGCAGCTCTGTGGTGTTTGTCGGATCGGTCGCGTCCGGCGTCGGCATGCGCAAGCATGCACTCTATGGGGCATCGAAGGCTGCGTTGAAGGGGTTGATGGTTGGCTTGGCCGTTGATCTTGCACCGCGCGTCCGCGTGAACATGGTCAGTCCGGGTGCTACAGACACCGCTCTTCTGGCCGCTTATATCGACGAGGCGTACCGCGACCTGACGCCGGAACAGGCCAAGAGACTGCAGCACGCGGCGGCGGCCAGGCAATTGCTTCGACGAGTCGCCGCTCCTGATGAAGTTGCCGCGACCGTCGTGCATGTCGCGATGGATGCGACCGCGATGACCGGCCAGGACATTGCTGTGGATCTTGGCTATACCGCGAGCTGAGGCGAACGGCGTTGTCGCCACGGTCTGAGAAACGGGATTGCGCGTGTCTGCGGCTGACGTCGCTCCTCCCACGCGCCCTTTAGTGCTTCGTTCAAGGTGGCGAATGGTCCCGCGCCGAGGCGCAGCTGTTCCCAGGTTAGACAGTAGACAACTGCAGTTACGCCGCAGCGTCAGGCCGCCCGACCGCCTAAAGCGCCAGTTTCGAGATGAATTCCTCGTAGCTGCGAACGCCGAGCACAGGCGTCACGTATTCCTGCCATTTTGCGTCGATGCGTGCGGCCAGTTCCGGGCTCACGCGCGCTTTGTATGAACCGACCTTGCCGTCGACGACCTTCGAGAAACGCATTTCCGTACCCGGAATGTTATCGGCGAACTGATCCTCGTGCGCCGACATGAACGCGAACGTCGATTGACGGGTCGCAATCTCCAGCGTCTCGGCGTCAGCGGGGATACCCATGAACGCCGCGATGCGGGCGACGTGTCCGGGCAGGTCGCGCTGCATGTTTTCGTAGGCGAGCGTCAGCACTGGCGCGTGCTCGCGCGCACCCCACCAGTCGAGCAGATGTCGCCAGTAGTTGTAGAGGTTGGGGCCGAAGGGTTCGTCATCGCTCTGACGTTCGGCGAGTTGGTCGGAGAACAGCCAAGCGTCTGCGAAGTCGTCGATGGAAAGTGCGCTCGGGTCGATGACGCCGTTCGACATGAAGCGATAGAACGACACCAGCGTGTCTTTCGGTTCGCGTACGACGTGGATGTAACGCGCGCCCTTGTTCACGTTCGCGTGTTCCAGGTGCGTCTTGAACGTTCGCGGCGCGAATGCCTGCGGCTTCCAGGCGTCGATGGCGAACATGTGCCCGCGCTCGATCCACGGCACCACGTGGCTGATTTCCTTGAAGTTCATGTCGCCACGCGAACGCAGACCATGACAGATTTGTTGTGTCCAGGTCGTGCCGGCCTTTGGGAACGTGGCAATGACGACGTCGCTGGCCTGCAACGGCACACGCATGCACTCCATGCCGCGTGGATCGAATGGCAGGCGCACGGTGCGTTCGTATTCTTCCTTCGTGCGCGCCGGCGACATGCGCGCTGGGGGTGTGGCTGGCGATTCCGTCATCTGATCAGGTTCCGATGTTTCAGTTGCTGCCGCAGGGTCGCGGCCAATTGAACGCAGAAGCGTACTCGTTTTCGGAGCGTTCGCGCACTGCCCGCGATACAAGACTATGCATCAGCCAATTGTCACCATCGGCGCGACGCTCTTCGGCCGCCGGTGTCGGATGACGACGGATGAGTTGGGGTGCGACGCGTCGCTGGCAAACTTGTCCGTGTTCCCCGGTTCGCGCGATAGTGGCGTCCTCCCGCCCCGGTGCGCTGCGCGTTCCGGCGACCATATCCAGATCAGTGAGATAGTCCCCCGAATGAACGCGAGTATCGAGACCCCGGCGAACCCGATCACTGTACTGGTCGAGTACGAAATTCGCAGCGACAACACCACGCCGACCGAGTGGCTCGATGTCTGGGCGCCACGCGGGCTTGATGCGCTGATGCACGAGCCGGAGACGACGGCCTACGAGGCGGCACTGTCGACGGAACATGAACAGCGCGTGCTCATCTTCGAACGCTACGGGCGCGGCATGCACAGCATCGAAGCGCACGCGCAGCGCCCTGCGCACGCGCTGCTCCAGGAAACCATGGGCGCTCGGGGCATGACCCGACGGCGGGTGATGACCAGCCTGTTTGCGGACATTGATGGCTATGGATGGTGGTCGCGTCCGGAACGGGCAGAAGCGCTTCGGGTTGGCGGGTTTCCCATGACCCTGATCGTCACGCGGTTCCCGGATGCGGCGAGCAGGGCTCGCTATATTCAGCTGACGGGCGATCACGCCAGATACTGCTGGGCGGCTGAGCCGGACACGCTGGTCTATGCGGGTGGATTGGCGATTCGCGACGCTGATCGCGGTCCGGCGATTCGCGAGGGCGATCTACTCTTCGTCGCCGTATTTGCTGATGAGGCGGCTGCCATCAAGCATCGCGATGATCCCGAGCATCTGGCGCTGCAGCCGAAACTCGCGGAACTCAACCGCGAACGTATTCTGTTGCAGACCTATCGGACGAGCGGCCGGGGTTACCTTTGGGCGGGCGACAACCGTCAACCCGGCGCCTGACAGGCCACATGTTGTGCGAGCTTGTCAGGGGTCGCAGGATCAGTCCTTGGCACCGTCGCTGGATCTAGTCGACTCTGGCCCGGCTTGGCTACCGGCGAGGCGTTCGTAGTGGACTGCGTCGCGCCTTTCGAGGTACGCATCCCTGGCGTCCAGACCACCGTAATGACGGGTCATCTCGATGCGCGGATCCTGGGCAAAGATGTGACCTGCCCCCTTGCAGACCTTGAAGCCGAGAATGTCCTGGAGCTCTCGGTCGAAAGTCATCATTCGCGCGGGATGGATGCCCAGCATCAGGTTTTCCTGCTGACGCATCGACCCGTTGCAGTAGTTGATCGTGAGGCCGATACGATCGCGGCCCGAGCGGTTATGGCCGGCGCCGTGGTAACAGCTGCCAACGACCAGAGCAATGCTGCAAGCGGGCATCGCGAGCGGCACGGTCGCGTACGTCGTCGTCGGATCGGGGTCACGCGCCCATCGATGGCTGCCCGGCACGACGCGTGTGGCGCCGGTCTCCTCCGTGAAATCGGACAGTGCCCACATCGTGTTGCAGACCAGATTGGGATGCGGCCGAGGGAAAGCGTAGACGCTATCATCCACGTGGATCGGCTGCGCGGGCTCGCCGTCGCCAACCACTGCGCTGCCCATCGTCGATAGCAGGAAGCCCTCACCCAGAACATGGGGCAGTACCTGCATGATCCAGGGATGCACGGCGACGCGCTGCCAGACGTCGGCGTCGTTCAGCAGATCGAACCATCGCCGTGTAACCCGGCCGGTGAAGGGGCCGGGTGGAATATCACCACCCGGCCGAACGCGCTGCAGACGCTCGAGCTCATCGCGGATATCGTCGGCAAAACGCGCGTCGATCGCGTCCGTCATGATCGAAAAGCCGTCCCGCGCAACGTTGGCCGCGTGAGCATTCACCTCGTCTGGCGTCAGTTCTCTCATGATGTCCGACCTCGGCGCAGAAGCCGACAGACTACCGAATTCGGCAGTCGCTGCCATCTCGGCGGCACGCTACCGTTGCTGGGTCACTCGAACAGCCAGAGAAGGCCGGAGGCTCAGGCCGGATTCGCGTCACCCGCCAGCTTACCCGCTACCAACTCGGCGATGTAGCCGGTCTCGTAACCCAGTTCGGCGAGAATCTCGCGGGTGTGCTCGCCGTGGGCTGCGGTGTGTGCCGCCGGCGCCAGTCGCTCGCCGCCGAAGCGCGCCGGCGGCTTCACGCGGCGGATGGTGCCCATACGTGGGTGAGTGGCCT
>CAZVMA010000277.1:0-696 GCA_964628545.1 uncultured Pseudomonadales bacterium
GGCGGCTTCCCTGTCCCGGCCGAACTGCGCGCAATCATCGACAAGGCGACCGCCGCCCGGGTCGAAGACCGCTATGAGTCGGTTTCTGCGCTGGCGGCGGACATCCGGCGCTACCTGCAGGGGGATGCCGTGAGAGCGTGCCCGGACTCGCCGGTGCAGGCCTTGCTTCGCTTCGTCGGTCGTCACCGACTCGGCACAGTGACCAGTCTGGTCGCGGCGGTGCTGATCGGCATGCTGAGCGTGGTGGCCATCCAGTGGCGGGCAGACGAGCGCGAGTTCGCGCTCGAGCTCGAGCGAGACGCGCTGAACCAGTTCGTGATGCTGGGTATGCGTCGTCAGAAGGAAATCGACGATCGACTGATCACGTATCGCACCGCAGGCAGCATTTGCGCCGGCCGGATCATTCAGTGGGTCGATGCACCGCCAGTGCAACCCGTGCCGCTTCACCTTGCCAGCGCCTTTGACGATGCGCAGGCGCCCGGCCTGATGTTTTCTAATCTGTATGGCATGCCGGTAAGCTTCAAGGTGCCGGTCGTGCAGGTCGCGAGCGGCACACCGCCGGCGTCGGTCGCAGAATCGCTGAAGACGGTGGGCACGCTGAATGACGCGTTTCGCAACGTGATGATTCGCGCCGCAGGCGTCACGCCCGAAACGATGAGCCAAGAGCAGATCGAGACCTGGCTGGCGCGCGAGCTG
>CAZVMA010000277.1:730-4228 GCA_964628545.1 uncultured Pseudomonadales bacterium
ACGGCGTCTACGTCGCCTTTCCGGGACACGGCAGATATCCCGACGACTACGATGCTCGTCAGCGCCCGAAGTACCAGGTTTCCGACAATCTGCCGGGTATGCGCTGGGGTGCGCCGTATCAGGACGCCTTTGGCAGCGGTCTGCTGCTGCCAGCCTCCATAGGCCTGTACGATGATCAACACCGGTTCTTCGGCGTGGCGGCCGTCGATCTACGCTTCGACGAGTTGGCCAGGCCCGTGGTCGAAGCCGAGTACCCCGGCTTTGTGCGCGAGGTTCTGCTGCTGGATGCAGAGGGCAAAGTCCTGATTCGGGGCGCACCCGGCAGCCTGTCTTCTGTGACCACCCAATCGACTGCTGCCGCGCAGAACAAGCCCGCAACTGCCGCCACCCTTGATCCGGAAGGAATGCAGCAGAATCCGGCTGACGCCTCGTCCGAGCTCAAGCTGCCCGTATTCGAGTATTTTTCCGCACTGGACGTGAGGGTCCTGCGCGATTTCGGCGCGGTCGATCTGGAGGATGAGGATCGTTACATCGGGTACTTCTACCTGCATTCGACCAACTGGTTCTTCGTGGTCGTTGCGGACCGAAAGGCGCTGGTTGCGCATTACGCCCAGCGCGCTGCGGAAAAACCGCTGGAGCTCCGCACCATCAGCAGACCGGCAGCGGTTGACGCCGCGGCGTCAGGGTGACGCGACCTGCACCAGCCGCTTGCCCAGATTCTCGCCGCGCATCATGCCGATGAACGCAGCTGGGGTGTTGTCGATACCGCTGACGATATCCTGGAAGTAGCGCACCTCGCCCCGCCGCATGCGCGCAGCCATACGCGGCGGAAACGATTCGAAGTCCTGCATGTGGTCGTAGATGATGAAGCCGGTCATCACCGCGCGTGCCCCGACAACCGCAGAGAGATTACGCACGCCCCCGGTCGGTCCGTCGTACTGCGAGATCATGCCGCACACCGGAATGCGGGCAAACGGGCGCAGACGACGAAGTACGGCGTCGAGCGTGGCGCCGCCAACATTGTCGAAATAGACGTCGATACCCTCCGGGCACAGGGCCGCGAGCGCTTCGTCCGGCGGAGTGCTGCGGTAGTTGAAACAGTCATCGAAGCCGAGCTCGCGAATCACGTGCCGCACCTTGTCGTCGGTGCCGGCACTGCCGATGACGCGAGCACCGGCTGCTTTGGCCAGCTGGCCGGCAATCTGACCCACGGCGCCGCTGGCAGCAGACACGAACACGGTTTCGCCCGGCTTCGGTTGTCCGAGCTCCAGCATGCCAACCTCCGCCGTGCGCCCGGGCATGCCAAGCACCGAGATGGCGTGTGACACCGGACCGAGTGCCGGGTCGATGCGGTACAGGGTCGATGGGTCGGACACGCGCGAATAGAGCTCCCAGCGCATGAAGCCCCAAACATAGTCGCCCACCGCAAAGGCTGGGTGACGGCTATCCAGCACTTGTCCGACGACACGCGCCGGCACCGGTTGCCCGATGCTGAACCCTTCCGCATAACCGACAGTGGCGGTGGCCATGCGGCCGCGCATGTACGGATCGCAGGACAGAAACAGATTACGAACCAGCACCTCACCGGCACCCGGGCGCTGGATTTCGGCATCCTGCACGGCAAAACATGCTTCAGTCACCGCGCCAGTCGGGCGCGAAACCAGCAGTATCTGACGGTTGTGCCCGCTCATGCGCCGGGAGGTTCCTGGCCGGGATCAGAGTCGGTAACCACGAAGGGTTGCTGCCAGCGGTCCGCGAACGCCAGCTTGTCGACGGGACGGCGGGAAATCGGGCCGTGCCCACGCAATTCCGGATAACCGATGGGCATGACGCCACAGGTGAACCATTCCGGCGGAATGTCGAGCAGGCGTCGCACCTCGTCCTCGCGATAGCAGAGCAGCGTCGTCAATGTGCAGCCAACGCCTTCCGCCCGGCAGGCCAGCATGGCGTTCTGCACCGCCGGATACACCGAACCACCGCCCACCACGCTCGGCCGGCCGAGGTCGCCATCCGTAATGGCCATACTGCCCGGGTTGAAACAGAACACCAGAATGACGGGCGCCTCGCCCATGTGTTCGCCGAGATGGTCAGCAGCCGCCAGCATGCGCGCCTGCTTGTCGCGCGCAGGGCCGGTCAGACGGTCGAGACCCTGCCGCGCTGCGGCCCCATAGCGGCCCCATTCCGGCCGGTACAGGTCGCCGATGGCGCGACGCACGTGAGCATCGCGCACCACCACGACGCGCCACGGCTGGACGTTGCCGCCGCTCGGCGCCCACGCGGCGGCCTGCAGGATGCGACTGAGTACAGGTTCAGGCAGCGGGTCGGGTCTCAGCCGGCGCACGGCCCGCAGCGAGCTCATTGCATCGTACAGATCCACGTCGCGCTCCCCTGACCCGCTAGTGATGTCGCGCCTGCCCAAGCGAGAGCCGAGCCCGGGCAGGCCCGGTCGCAACCGCGCTACTGACCCATGCGGGCCATGACGGGCCCGAACAGCACAGCGTCGGACGCCAGTTTCTTGGTCACGCCAGGTGATGTTGTTGTTGGTGCCGTTGCCGCCCCAGGAACCGCAGCCCAGCGAGAAGGTCTGGCGCATACCGTTCCACAGATTGCCGCTGTTCGATGCGGCCTGCGGCTGGTTCACCATCACGCGCGACGTGCGGGTGGCGTTGGCGAGCTTCATGATGTTCGCGTCGCTGCTCGAGTAGATGCCGCACGAGTGCCCCTGACCCTGATAGGCCTGGATGCCGTTGGTGTGGCGAATGGCGTCATCGATATCGCGGACGCGATACAGCGTCATCACCACCGACAGCTTCTCGCCCGAGAACGGGAACTCCGGGCCCCAGTTCGTTTCCGGCACGATGAAGAAACGCTTGCCCTCGGGCAGCTCGATCCCGGCCATACCGGCGATCTTCTCGGCCGGCTGCGCCACGATCTCAGTGTTCAAGTGGCCGTCGTGCCACAGCGTCGCCTGCAGCAGCGCCTTCTCGGCGGCCGACACCAGGTAGCCGCCCTGATGCAGCAACTTTTCCAGCATGCGGTCGTAAACGGCGTCCACGATCAGCACCGAGTTATCGGAGGAACAGGACGCAGCCAGATCGAGCGTCTTCGAGATGCGGATTTTTTCGGCTGCATCGTCGAGGTCTGCAGTCTCATCAACCGTGATGACGGCGTTGCCGACGCCCACACCCAGCGCCGGCGTGCCGCTTGAATAGGCCGCTTTCACCATCGCGCCGCCACCTGTGGCGAGCACGCGATCGCACTGGCGCATGAGCTCGTTGGTGGAGTCGAGCGAGGGCTCTTCGATCGCGATGACCAGGTCAGCCGGCGCGCCGAACTGAACCAGCGCCTCGACCAGGCCAATGAAGGTGATCTGATCGGTCCGTTTCCTATTGGAGATACTCATGTGCTATTGCGCCTGGATACCCGGATCACCACCCGTCTTGACGAAGCCTTGCAACAGCAACTGAACACTTTGCAAAGCCACAGCGAGCGGCTGGA
>CAZVMA010000278.1:0-606 GCA_964628545.1 uncultured Pseudomonadales bacterium
TGCTACATCGGCAAGCGCAGGCTGGATACCGTGCTCGAGCAGTACCCGGCAGGCAGCTTCGAGGTGCGCTGGCGCGCATTTCAGCTGTACCCCATGCTGCCGGAGGACGGCATGCCGCGCGAGGCGTTCATGCGCGCCCGCTTCGGCCGCACCGACGCCAGCGGCATCTACGCCCGCATACTCGATGAAGCGCGACCGCTCGGTCTCGACCTCGCCTTTGATCGCATCGCCGTGGCGCCGAATACGCGGCGCGCGCACCGGCTGCTGGCCTGGGCAAGCGGCCCCCGCCAGCATGCGCTCGCCGAGGCCCTGTTCGGCGCCTACTTTCGCGAGGGCGTGGACGTTGGTGACCCGGCGGCGCTGGTAGAGGTAGCGGTCGCCGCAGGCTTCGACCGCGACGAGGCCGCCGAGGCGGTGGCTTCCGGTGCGGGCGACGAGGCGGTTGCGCGCGACCTGGTCCAAGCTGAGCAGGCTGAGGTAACGGGGGTGCCGTTCTACGTGCTCGCGGAGCGCTTCGCCATTCCGGGTGCGCAGCCGCCGGACGTCCTGCGCAACCTGCTGGACCGCGCCCGCACTCGGCTCGCGGCAACCTGATCCATCTCAGAT
>CAZVMA010000278.1:706-4223 GCA_964628545.1 uncultured Pseudomonadales bacterium
GCGCGCGCGCATGAGATGTCGCCGTGCTGGCTAACCCAACCGCTGATCCATCTCAGATGCGCGCGCGCATGAGATGTCGCCGTGCTGGCTAACCCAACCGCTGATCCATCTCATGCGCGGGGGTGCCGTCCGAGCGTCCGACGATACGCGCAGGCACGCCGGCCACTGTGGCGCCGGCGGGCACGTCGTCCAGCACGACGCTGCCGGCTCCTACCTTGGCCCCGGCGCCCACCTCGATGTTGCCGATCACCTTGCAGCCGGCCGCAAGCAGCACGCCGCGGCGGATCTTCGGGTGCCGGTCACCGCCCTGTTTGCCGGTGCCGCCGAGCGTGACCGAGTGCAGGATCGACACGTCGTCCTCGACCACCGCGGTCTCGCCAATGACGATGCCGGTCGCGTGATCCAGCATGATGCCAGAGCCCATGCGCGCCGCAGGGTGGATGTCGACACCCAGACTGGCGCTGATCTGGTTCTGGAACAGCTGGGCGAGGGAGCGGCGCTCGCGCGTCCATAGCCAGTGCGCGATGCGGTGCGCCTGCAGCGCGTGAAAGCCTTTGAAGAACAGGAATGGCGTGGACAAATCGGGGCACGCAGGGTCGCGCAGGTAGGAAGCCGCCACATCCAGCGCAGCCGCGCGAAGGATATCCCGGTCGTCGTCCAGCGCTTCGCTGATCACGTCCCGGATCAGCATGGTGGGCAGCATGGGGTTTTCCAGCTTGCTGGCCAGCCGAAAGCTCAGCGCGGCGCCAAACGTGCGATGGTTCAGCACCGTGGCGTGGAAGTAGCTGCCAAGAATGGGCTCTTCCCGGCTCTTGCCGGCGGCCTCGGAGCGCATCAGCTCCCAGAACGCCGTCGTTCCTGCCGCGTCGCCGGGGCGCCGCATGGCTTCGATCGCTTCCAGATAGCCGGCTTCCGGTCTGTCCTGCATGGCGCTGTTCACCCCTCACCGTTGCCGATGCTTGATGGTGCTCGGGTCAGTCCCGGCGCAGTCGGCGCGGGAAGGCTACTCCCATTGCGGACACAGGCAAGGGGCGGTGTTTCTTCTCGCTTCGTCCGATCAGCGTGGCGGCCTGCGCCGGATGTCGATCAACCGCTGCCGACATGGGGCTCCGCGAACCGATTGTCCGCGCGCGGGGCGCTGTGTACTGTGCGAGGCTTTCGCGTATTCAGGATTGCGATGAAGCCATCGTCGCCGGCCACTCACTTCCGCACCGTGGGCGTGATTTCCCGCCGCAACAGCCCCGAGCTGAAAGACAGCGTCGGCGTGGTTTGCGATGTTCTCTCGAGCCACGGCGTAGCCGTGCAGCTGGAGGACGCCACGGCCGCCATGATGCCGGCAGCCGGTTTTCCGGCCGTACCGCGCGATGCGCTGGGCGACCTGTGCGACCTGGTGGTGGTCGTCGGCGGGGACGGCAGTCTGCTCGGCGTCGGTCGGGAGCTGGTCGGTTCGGGGGTGCCGGTGCTGGGCGTGAACCGGGGCGGTCTCGGGTTCCTGGCCGATGTCGCGCCCGACCGCATTGCCGAGCAGCTCAGTGCGGTGCTGGCCGGCCGGTATCTGGTCGAGGACCACTTCCTGCTGGAGGCCCGCGTCACGCGCGGCGGCACTGTGCTGCGGCAATCCACCGCGCTGAATGACGTCGTGATCCGGCTGGGCGCGGAACTGCGCATGCTCGAGTTTTCGCTCTGGATCAACGGCGCGTTCGTCTACGAACAGCGCTCAGACGGCCTGATCATCGCCTCACCCACAGGGTCTACCGCTTACGCGCTATCGGCGGGTGGGCCGATCATGCACCCGAGCCTCGACGCCATCGCCATTGTGCCCATGTTTCCCCATACCCTGACGTCTCGCCCGCTGGTGGTGCCGGGGACATCGGACATTCAGGTCGTGATCGGTGAGGCCGGCCCCGCGGATGCGCTGGTCAGCTGCGACAGCCAGGTCGACCTGCCGCTCGCCCGCGGCGACGAGGTGCACATCGCCAAATTCGCTACGCCGCTGCGGCTGGTATACACCGAGGGCCACAGCTTCTACGAGTCGTGCCGCAGCAAGCTGGATTGGGGTACGCGGCTGGGCGGTCGTCGTCAGGGTATGCCGCGCGGCAATTGATCCGGACGATCCACGTCCGCCAGCACCCCGGGATCCGCGACCGGTACTCGCACCACCGAACTCGCGTGAGCCGCCACCACCCGGCGCGCGCCGGCATCGCCGCGAAGGGTGGCCAGCTCGGGTAGCAGAACGGCCGAGAAGCCTACGGGATGTCCCGGCAAGGCGCCGCTGGCAGGCATCGAATCGCGCTGTCCATCTTCAGCCCGCGCCCGCTCAGACGGCAGCGGCTGCGTGGACGCGCCCTGAATCAGCCCAGGCGGTGCCAGTTCCGGCTGCACGATTACCGGCGCGTCGGCGTTGGCCCGCGCTGACAGGGTTGCGCGCAGCGCGCGCAGCGTGTCGACCCGCACCCACGGCATGTCGCCCAGCGCGACGAAAGCGCCGCCCCAGCCGGCCTGCACCGCATGGGCAGCGCCGGTGGCCAGCGAGTGACCCATGCCGAGATCGGCGTCGGGGCACCGCACCACGGTCACTGTATCGTGCAGGAGAGCCTTGGACACGAAAGCGGGGATCGGGTCGTCGGCTCGCAGCACCAGCACGATGGCATCAAACACCGACTGGTAGCGGTCCAGCGTGTGGGCCAGCAGCGGTCGACCGTCGGGCAGCAGGGCCGCGCGTTTGTCGCTACCGAAGCGCCGCCCGCGTCCGGCCGCTAGCAGAATGACGCCGATCGGCCCCGTCACGCGGTCGCGGGGCACGCCGCGCTGGCGGCCGTCTGCGCTGTCACCGCCTGCCGCACGGAGATCAGCTCGGCGATAATCGCGATGGCGATCTCGGGCGGCGTCTTGCTGCCGATCGGCAACCCGATCGGTGCGTGCAGGCGGGCGAGTTCGGCCGGGGTGACATCCCGCGCCAGCAGACGCTCGCGGCGGCTGGCGGAAGTGCGGGTCGAACCCCTGGCGCCAACATAAAACGCGTCAGTACGCAGCGCCTCCATCAGCCCCATGTCGTCGATGCGTGGGTCATGCGTCAAGGCAACGATGGCGGAGTCGGGGTCAGACGCCAGACGCCGGACGGCGTCGTCCGGCATGTCGCAGATGCACTCGACGCCCGGCACGCCGAAATCCTGCAGCAAATGCTCACGCGGGTCGCATACGCGCACCTGATAGTCGAGCTTCAGCGCCAGGTCAGCGAGATACCGGGACACCATGCCCGCGCCGATGATGAACAGCTGCCAGCGCGGTCCGCAGGTGTGCTGCAGGCGCTGCGTATCGGGCGCCCAGACCAGCGGCGTGTGCCGGTCGACGTCCGTGGCCGAACGGGTGCCGGTGGCGAGGTCGACGGTTCGGCAAACCCGGCGACGAGCCCCCAGCGCCTGGGTCAGATGCGCGAAGTGGGCCCGGGTTTCGGCATCCGCAGACAGCGGCTCGATGACGATGTGCAGCGAGCCGCCGCACGGCAGGCCAAATTTCT
>CAZVMA010000279.1:0-1830 GCA_964628545.1 uncultured Pseudomonadales bacterium
CCAGGCGACGACGGGATCTCCCGGAACCGCTGTTCCGGTCCTACGTCAGCGGCGGTTACGCCGCACACCTCGCCGCCCTGCCGGGTCTGCGCGGCATGGTCATGAATTTCCGCGAGTCGCTCGACGTGATGAGCCGATTCTTCGAGCCGGAGGCCGCCGGTTTTACCCCCGAGGGCATCGCCGAACGCGAGCACTTTTATGCGGCGTGGGATCTGATCACCGAATTCTGGTTCGATCGGGCTCCGCAGTTTGTTGCCGGGCGCGGCGACGGCGCGCGCCGTGCCGTACTCGATCCGCTGGAAGCGACGCTGTTCGACAGCGTGTGGTACCGCGAGGTGGACGAGACCGTGGTGGTGAACCCCAACCGGATGCCCGCGCCGGCGTTCTATTTCCGCTGATGCCGCAGCAGCCCGGCATCCAGCCGGCCCGCGCGGAGATTGTTGTTCCAATCAGGAGCCTTCCGACATGAGTTCGCATCCCGACCATCTTGATGTCGACGTGCCCGGACTAGACGCCCAGTTCATCGGCGGGGTCTGGCGCCCGGGCACCGGTGCGCGCGTGGCGGTAATTTCGCCCACCACTGAAGAAGCCATCGCCCGGGTGGCCGAGCCTACGATAGCGGACGCCGATGCCGCCGTAGCCGCCGCGCGTGCGGCGTTTGATCACGGGCCGTGGCCGACCCTGTCAGCGGAGGCGCGCATCGCCGTCTGCGCCCGCCTCTGTGACGCCCTGGAGGCACGCCTGCCGGCGCTGAATCGCGCCTGGACATTTGAATCCGGCGCCACCGGCGCGCACGGCGAAATGATCAACAGCGGGGCGGGCGTGTCGATCTGGCGCGGCGCGCTCGAGCATGCGGCACGCATACCCTACCTGGAGGATCGCGGCGACGTGCTGATCGCGCGCGAACCGATCGGCACCGTCCTCGGCATCATGACCTACAACGGACCCATCGTGCTGATGGGCATGAAGATCATTCCCGCACTGCTGGCGGGCTGCACCGTGGTCGTGAAACATGCCCCCGAATCGCCGCTCACGGCGCGGCTGATCGCCGAGGCGATCCGGGAGGCCGACTTTCCGCCGGGCGTGGTCAGCGTGCTCGCGGCCGGCACCGCGGTGACCCAGCACCTGGTCGGACATGCCGGTATCGACATGGTAGCCCTCACCGGCGGCACCGCGATCGGCGTTGACGTGGTGAAGCGCACGGCCGATCGTCTGGCGCGCACGGCGCTGGAGCTCGGCGGAAAGTCGCCGGCCATCATTACCGACGACGTCGACCTGGACGAAGTGATGACCACGCTCGGCGCAGGCTCTACCGGCTTCATGGGTCAGGTGTGCGTCAACCTGTCGCGCGTGCTGGCGCCGCGCGCCCGCTATGCGGAGGTGACCGAGGCTCTGGCCGCACATTTCACTTCGCTGCGCATCGGCGACCCGTTCGATCCGGCCGTCGATCGGGGCCCCTTGGCCGTCGAGCGGGCGCGGGACCGCGTTGAGGTACATGTCGCGCAGGCGCTGCGGGATGGTGCCCGCCTGGTCGCCGGGGGCCGCCGACCCGCGCATCTGAATCGAGGCTGGTTCTATGAACCTACCCTGCTCGCCGACGTGGACAACCGCATGCGCGTCGCCCAGGAGGAGATCTTCGGGCCGGTTACGGCGGTCATTCCCTACGACACCATCGACCAGGCCGTTGCCATCGCCAACGACTCGCCCTTCGGGCTCGCCTGCTCGGTGTACTCAAAAAATCTCGATCTGGCCCACGCCATCGCGCGCCGCATCCGCGCCGGCCGCGTGGCGATCAACATGGCGGGCGTGTCACTGACCCAACCGTTCGGC
>CAZVMA010000279.1:1840-3714 GCA_964628545.1 uncultured Pseudomonadales bacterium
CAAGGAGTGCGGGCCGGAGGGTATTGCCGAGTTCCTGCAGCTCAAGCAGATCGTCAGCGGCGGCGGCTATCTCGGCTCGGGCGTGGCGCAGTGATCGCACGCAGCCAACGCGTGGTCAGGTCCGCAACGTGAAGCGCTATCCATCGCCCATCTACGGCTGGTACGTCACCGGCGTGCTGCTGCTCGGCTTCACGTTTTCCTTCGTGGACCGGCAAGTGCTGAATCTGCTGGTCGAACCGATCCGCACCGACCTCGGGATCTCCGACACCGAAATCAGCTTTCTGCAGGGGTTCGCGTTCGCCATCACCTACGTGCTGGCCAGCATTCCCATCGGGCGGATGGTGGATCGCTTCAACCGCGTGCGCATCATGATCGGCGGCGTCTTGTTCTGGAGCGCGACCACCATCGCCTGCGGGCTGTCGCGCAACTACTGGCAGCTGCTGCTGGCACGCACCGGTGTCGGTGCCGGTGAGGCGGCGCTCAGCCCGGCCGCCTGGTCCGTGCTGGCGGATTACTTTCACCCGGACCGCCTGTCGCGCCCGATCAGCGTCTACCTGATGGGCCCCTACATCGGCGCCGGCATCGCCATGATCGCCGGCGCCGAGGTGCTGGATTTCACGCGCACCGCCGGCACGATCGACGTGCCCCTGCTCGGCGCGCTGGCGCCCTGGCAGTTCACGTTCATCGCCGTTGGCCTGCCCGGTATCCTGGTGGCTGCGCTGATCGCCACCATCCGCGAACCCCAGCGCACCGGGCAACAGGATGTTGAACGGGTCGTTCCAGCTTGGGGCGAGGTTTGGGCGCATATGCGCGCGCAGCACCGCATCTACATCGCGCTGCACCTCGGCGTGCCGTTCATCGTCGTCATGCTGTATGGCTTGCAGAGCTGGACACCCACCATTCTGGTGCGCGTGTACGACTGGGATCTGGCCGATGCCGGACGCACCTACGGCCTGATTGCGCTGTTCAGCGGTTCGGCCGGCGTGCTGACGGGGCCGAGCGTCGCGCGCCTGCTCACGCGCCTGGGGCGAGACGATGCGCCGCTGCTGGTCGCCATGCTGGGCGCGGCCTCGGCTGCGCTGTGTCTGGGCGCCATCCCGTTTCAGACCGGCGCCACCGGGGCCCTGGTCTGCATCGCGGGCGCCGGGTTCAGCGTGACGCTGCCGTTGGCGCTGATCACCGCCACCATGCAGCAGGTGACGCCGAACGCAATGCGCGGCGTCGTGAACGGCGCCTATGTGGTCACCACCAACGTCATCGGCCTTGCCCTCGGACCGACGCTGGTCGCGCTGTGCACCGACTATGTGTTCAACGATCCGGGCGCGGTGGCCCGGTCGCTGGCCCTGGTGTCGCTGGTGATGGGGCCTGTGGCGGTAGCCTTGTTGTGGAGCGGCACCCGGGCGCTGCGGGCCCGCCCCCGGGCAACGGTGGACACGCCTTGACCCCGGTGCTGTTCGGCGCGGCCAGCGTGGCGGTAACCCCGGATTTTCCGGTGCCCCTGGGCGGCTTCGGCCAGCGGCTGACGCCGTCTGAGGGAGTCCACGATCCGATCGAAGTCACCGCGTTCTGCATGGGCGATCACGCGCCCATGGCGCTGGTCAGCGCCGATCTGATTGCTATTCCAGCCCCCCTGCGCCAGCGCGCGCTGACCGCGCTTGCGGACGCGCGCTGGCTGTCCCCGGACCGGCTGACTCTGGTCGCCACCCATAGCCACTCTGCCCCCGTGCCCATCGACGACGGCGACGCCGCCGCGGCGCGCTTCACGGATCGCCTGGTGGCCGGGATCGCCGAGGCCGTTCAGGCGGCCTATACGGCCCGCCGACCGGCCCGGCTGATCAGCCAGACCGGTGACGTGCGGCTGGGGTTCAACCGCT
>CAZVMA010000279.1:3724-4221 GCA_964628545.1 uncultured Pseudomonadales bacterium
GTCCTGTTCGGCGCCGGTTGTCACCCCACCACCTTCGGCTGGGACAACATGCGCATCTCCGCCGACTACCCGGGCGTTGCGCGGCGGCAAATTCTCGAGCAGCTGCCCCACGTGGTGCCCATGTTCATCAACACCACCGAGGGCGACGTGGTGCCCTCCACATCCGCTCGCCGGGATGCTCTCGATCCGCGCGGGTATCAGGGTCAGGCGGCAGATGCCGCGCAGACGGTCGGCGGGGCGTTGGCGCGAGAGGTGCTGCGCGTGATCGCGTCGGTCCCTGCTGAAGCGGCTGCCGGCGCACCCGGCCGGGTGGATGTACGCACCACCCTGGTCGACGCCCGACCCAATGTGCCGACGCTCGACGACGATGCCCGGGCCATGCGCCTTAACGCCGCGACAGCGCGTCTGTCCGCCTGTCTCGGCGCCGACTTCGCGACGCGTGTCGGCGCAGGGCGCCTATGGGCGGCGGCCTCTGCTGCAGTCATAGCGGCCGATCT
>CAZVMA010000280.1:0-4216 GCA_964628545.1 uncultured Pseudomonadales bacterium
GCCTGCTAAGTGCCCGCTAATTAGCCTGATCCGACGGGCGCGCCGGCGGACCGACGCGCGTCCCTACGTTCTCACCCAGCGCCAGCCGGGTCAACGCGCGCGCTTCAAACATGTCGAATACGACGATCGGCATCTGATGATCGCGACACAGGCAGATGGCGGTAAGGTCCATCACGCCCAGGTCTCGCGCCAATACCTCTTCGTAGCTGAGCTGCTGAAAGCGTTGCGCGTGCGCATGTATTTTCGGGTCGGCGTCGTACACGCCATCCACCTTGGTTGCCTTCAACACCGCATCCGCGCCGATTTCGATGCCCCGCAGACAGGCCGCCGTATCGGGGGTGAAAAACGGGTTGCCGGTTCCGGCCACGAAGATGGCGATGCCGGTCGCGAGACAGGCAACAGCCTGATCGCGCTCGAAACGATGCGCCACCCCAGGCAGCTCCAGCGCCGAAAAAACGTTCGCTTCAACGCCGGTCCGGCGCAGCGCGTCGCGAAACGCAAGCCCGTTCATGACGGTGGCGAGCATGCCCATCTGATCGCCGGTGACGCGATCCAGACCGGCTGCGGCTAAAGCCGCGCCGCGGAACAGATTACCGCCGCCGAGCACCAGGCCCACCTGACAACCGCCGCGATGTACCTCGGCGATATCAGCTGAGAGCCGGTCGATGATGGCGGGATCGATGCCAAAGCCGGCCGCACCGGCGAGTGCTTCTCCGCTGAGTTTCAGCAGCATGCGTCGCACGTGCGGCCCTCCTGGGTGTCGTTCTGCTGCGCGCGGCTTAACGCGATGCCTGCACCTGCGCTGCAACCTCAGCGGCGAAATCGGTCTTCTCGACTTCGATACCCTCGCCCACCTCGAACCGGACAAACCGCTCGCAGACCGCGCCGGCGTCGGCCAGGAGTTTGCCGACCTTGAGGTTCGGATCTTTCACGAACGGCTGCTCGAGCAGGCTGACCTCCGCGAGGAATTTGCGCACCCGACCCTCGACCATCTTCGCGACGATGTCGGCCGGCTTGCCGCTCTCCGCGGCCTGGGCCGTGTAGATCTCGCGCTCTTTGTCCAACACGTCGGCGGCGACCTCGTCGCCCCGCACGACCAGCGGGTTGATCGCGGTCACATGCATGGCGACGTCACGGCCGAGCGCCCCGTTCCCGCCCCGCAGCTGCACCAGCGCGCCCTTGCGGTTATCACCGTGCAGGTAGGCCGCGATGACGCCGTCAGTGGTGCTGAAACAAGCGATGCGGCGGACGCTGATGTTCTCGCCAATTTCCTGCACCAGCTGCTCACGCCGGACGCCGAGATCGCCTGCCAGCAGTGCCGAGACGTCGGACTCGCCAGTCTCGAAGGCGCGCGCGAGCACGTCGCCCACGTACGCGATGAACTTTTCGTTCTTGGCGGCAAAGTCGGTCTCGATGTTGACTTCCACCAGCGCCGCGCGCTTGCCGTCATCGGCAATACGGACCCCGAGCAGACCGTCCGCGGTGGTACGGCCGGCCTTCTTGGCGGCTTTGAGGGCGCTCTTCTTGCGCAGCTCTTCGATCGCCAGGTCCATGTTCCCGTTGGTTTCCTCGAGTGCCTTCTTGCACTCCATCATGCCGAGCCCCGTGCGCTCGCGAAGCTCTTTGACCAGTGCTGCCGTAATTGCCATGGGATCAGGCCTCCGTCGCTGCCGAACCGTCGTCCAATACTTCCACGAATTCGTCGGCACGGACCACGCCTGTGGCTCGGTTGCGACCTTCCTGAATGGCATCAGCCGCCGCGGTGATGTAGAGCCGGATCGCCCGGATCGCGTCGTCGTTGCCCGGGATGACGAAGTCGACACCCGCGGGATCACTGTTGCTGTCCACCACGCCGAACACCGGAATGCCGAGCTTGTTCGCTTCGGTGACCGCGATGCGCTCATGCATGACGTCCACGACGAACAGGGCATCGGGCAGGCCGCCCATGTCCTTGATGCCGCCGATGCTGCTGGCCAGCTTTTCCAGCATGCGCGTCTTGGTCAACGCTTCGCGCTTGGTCAGCAGGTCGAAGGTGCCGTCCGTTGCCTGGGTCTCGAGCTCCTGCAGGCGGCGGATGGACTGACGAATGGTCTTGTAGTTGGTCAGCATGCCGCCCAGCCAGCGCTGGTCCACGAACGGCATGCCCACGCGGGCCGCCTGCTCGCGCACGACTTCGGCGGCGGCGCGCTTGGTGCCGACGAACAGCACCTTCTTGCCCGCTGCGCCCATGCGACGCAGTTCTTCCAGCGCCGCGTTGAACGCCGGCACGGTCTTCTCGAGATTGATGATGTGAATACGGTTCCGCGCGCCGAAGATGAACGGCGCCATCTTCGGATTCCAGAACCGGGTCTGATGACCAAAATGCACGCCTGCAGCGAGCATGTCCCGCATTGATACCGTCATGTCATACCTCTGGGTTGAGCCTCCGCCAACCCCGCGCCTCAACCGCTTTCCGCGCAGCGCGCCTCCTGATCGGGGGGTTGCTGGACGCAGAATGCGGCACCCTGAGTCGCGTGCCGGATGGCGTGCGTTTTAGTTTTCGAACCGTTGGTTTCAGCGGTTTCACCCAACCTGCTGTTGTCCGCGTGGGGCGTTCGCGTTTGCTGCGCCGGGCAACGAGGCACGTCTCAGACTTGCCGTTCATTGCCGCGGTGCGGCGCGCTTTATACCATAGGCAACCTTAACCCGAAACGGTTCCCAACATGGTTGCGAAGGTCCAGACAGAGCAGGACGTGGCCGGCATGCGCACGGCCGGGCGCCTTGCAGCTGCGGTCCTCGACATGATTGGCCCCTATGTCGTGCCCGGCGTAACAACCGGCGAGCTCGATGCTCGCTGCCACCGATTCATCGTCGACGATCTGGCTTCGATTCCCGCGCCGCTGAACTATTCCAATGGCTCCGGGCCCCCGTTCCCGCGCTCGATCTGCACGTCGGTGAACCACGTGGTCTGTCACGGGATCCCGAGCGATCGCAAACAGCTGAAAGCCGGCGATATCGTCAATATCGACATTACCGTCATCAAAGACGGCTATTTCGGCGACACCAGCAAAATGTTCTTCGTCGGACGTCCGAACGCCTTCGCCGAACGGCTGGTGCGCGTCACGCGCGAGTGTCTGTTACGCGGCATCGATGTAGTGCGACCCGGCGCCCGCCTTGGTGATATTGGTCACGCCATCCAGACGCACGCCGAGGCCAACCACTTCTCTGTGGTGCGGGAATTCTGCGGCCACGGGATCGGACGCACCTTCCATGACGAACCCCAGGTTCTGCACTACGGCCGACCCGGCACCGGGATGACCATCGAAGAGGGCATGACCTTCACCATCGAACCCATGATCAACGCCGGTGCACGGGACGTGAAAATCCTGCCGGATCACTGGACCGTGGTCACGCGCGACCACAAGCTGTCTGCGCAGTGGGAGCACACCATTCTGGTGACCGCTGACGGCGCGGAAATCCTGACGCTGCGGGATGAAGAACGCACGGCCGCTGCAGCGTTGTCTGCGGCAGCGCCCAACGAGTGACCACCAACTCGGCCACGACTGCCCGCCGATTCGGTGATGGTCCCGGAGCGCTGGTCGACGCCCTGCGCGCCCGCATCGCGGCGCGTGATGCCGAACTGGCCGAACGCTACTGGAGCAATGCCGATGTTGACGATCTGGTTCGCGCCAGATCAGCCTTGTTCGATGACCTGCTGCGCGAGATCTGGGCCGCCACCATTCCGGCGGCGTTCGAGGACAGCATCGCGGTGTTCGCCGTCGGCGGCTACGGACGTGCGGAACTGTTCCCGCATTCCGATATCGATCTGCTCATCGTTTCGCGTCGACCCCAAGGGCACCGCACGGCCATTCGCGCTTTCCTGCACTGCCTGTTCGACCTCAAGGTTGAAGTGGGCCACAGCGTGCGATCGCTTGCCGACTGCAAGCGCGAGGCGCGCCAGGACCTCACCGTCGCCACCGCGCTGTTCGAACGCCGCTTTCTGGTCGGCTCTGCCTCGCTTGCCGTCGCTCTGGACAAGGTGCTGTCTTCACGGCGCCTGTGGCCCCCAGACGCGTTCTTCAAGGCGAAGCGCGACGAGCAGCAGCAGCGCCATCGTCAGTACGACAACGAGGAGTACGGTCTCGAACCCAATCTAAAAACCTCCCCGGGCGGCCTGCGCGACATCCAGACCGCACTTTGGGTGCTGGCGCGCAAGTTCCGAACCACCGATCCTGCC
>CAZVMA010000281.1:0-4211 GCA_964628545.1 uncultured Pseudomonadales bacterium
ATCTTGTTTTCCAGAGCCAGGTCTTCAGCCCGATCAAGGGTTCAGGTGCGAGCGCTGCTGCCGGGCGCCGGCAACACGCTGACCGGCATCGACTCGGGCTCCAGCCCCAACGTGATCAGTACCTTCGACATGCCAAGGAACAGCCCGGCACCCAGCATCAGCTCAATGACGCCCTCGGGCCCGAAGGCGTCAAGAACCGCTCGCTGGTCCGGGATCGCGGGTGGCGCCGGGTGGCCGATCAGCGCATCGGTCAGCCGCAGCGCGGCTACTTCCGCCGGCCCGAATCGATCTTCATAGCCATCCTCGATACCGGCAACCGCCGCTTCCGTCAGCCCCGCCGCACGGGCGGAGTCAAATCGTACCTGCCGTCAGAAACCGCAATCGGTGACCCGGGCATTGCGCAATCGGGTCATTTCGCGAATCGTCGTCGGCACTACGCCGCGCTGCCACAGCTCGCCGTACAGAACGCCGAACGCGGCCAGAGTCTCGGGTTGGTGGGCCATCACGCTGCCGAAATGGGCCGGCACATCCGGCACCGCCGAAGGCACTCGGGGTTCGGTTGACATGTCATCCTCCAATGGCGCGAATCGGCTCGTGGTCGATACCCAGGGTCAGGCGCATACGACAAACCACGTCGAAGAACGCGAGCGCAGTCAGCAGCGCCACGGCACCCGCCGGCGTAAATGCAGCAGCGGCTGCAGCGACTTCGTCATCCTCGATCGCGTGATGACCAAACGGCATTCGCTCCGCGAGCACAAGCGCCACGCGCACAGGATGCGGTAGCGCGTCTACGCGTCCGGCTGCAAGAGCGGGCACCCAAGACTGATCAAAATCGGCAGGACGATTAAGCCACTCGGCGGCGCAATCGTGTATCGCAGCGATGCGCAGCCGACACGCGGTCAGCACCGAGGCAGGCAGCGGCGCCGCCGAACGCACGGCGTCGTAGAAGGTTCGGAATCGTGCGGCGAGCTCCGGGCGATGCGCGAGCAGCACCAACAACGGGTCGCCGGACGCGGCAACCTCGGCGGCATCGGCGCGCAGATCGAGTACCGGGGGGCCCCCAATCCAGTCCATCGCTTCCCTGCTCCCGTCCACTTCCCCGCGCCGAAGCATCGCACACCGAGGTTGGCCCCGAAAGTCCGCGATGGCTGTGGGTGAGGTGGGCCCGGCATCCCCGCCGGGCGACGTAAAATCCCTGTTCAGGCCCGATCCGGCATCGTATTGTCTCGCCCGTCATCGGTCTTTGGGGTGCGCCCCAATCCTTGAGCGGGAGCCTGATCATGTCAGACCGGAGCGAGCTTGCCGCACTGGCCGCAAGCCTCTCGGAGCGGCACCACCGGCCTGCCGTTCAGATTGCCTATTTCGTCACCGACATCCGCGCGGCCGCGCGGCGCATGCATGCCATTTTCGGCGCCGGCCCGTTTTTCGTCATCGACCGCATCCAGCTCGCGCGCGGCACACATCGGGGTCGCGACTGTCCCTTTGTGCACTCATCGGCCTACGGCCAGTGGGGTGCGGTGATGATGGAGCTGGTCCAACAGGACAGTGACGGTGATTCACCGTTTCGCGACATGTTTGGGCCCGGTGAGGAAGGACTGCACCACATTGCGACGTTTGTCCCGGATGTCCGGCGCGCAATCGACGAATATGCTGCACAGGGCATGCCCCTCGCCGCGATCGCGGAAACGCTGACCGGCACCGAGTTTGCTTTCATTGACGCGACTGACACGCTGGGCCACATGATCGAGATCTATGTCCCCACGCCGGGGTTGCTCGGCTTTTACGATTTCGTCCGCGCGGCAGCCCAGAACTGGGACGGCCGCGATCCGGTGCGGGAACTGACGCCCGCGAGCTCACGGAATACCGAGGCGTGACTGACAAGCAGCGCATCGCAGAGCGCTTCATGCCGCGCGCAGTGCTGCGCGCCGAAACCCGCGAAGCGGCTCTGGCCGTCTCGGTGCAGCAACTGGTCGACGATATGGTCGCCATCCGCACGTTCCCGTTCCGTATCGGTCGCGAGTCCCGGGTGATGAACAGTGAGGGCAAATGGGTGCGAAAAGAGCGCCCGCGCGTTCTGCCCGGCGTGGCACACAGCGCATCGAACGACCTCTACCTGATCGACGGCGGCGACCCGCTGCAGATCTCGCGTGAGCACCTGCAAATCGAAGCCGCCGGCGCCGGTCGATTTATGGTCGTCGATCGCGGCAGCGCGCGTGGCACCATCGTCGCCGGTCGCATGATTGGTGGTCATGATCAGGGCGGTTTCGCGCCGCTGGCGGACGGGGACGTCATTGTCCTCGGTGCCGAGTGGCAGTCGCCCTATCGCTATCGGTTCATCACGCTCGACTGAGACCAGCGGGTGTCGAACGCGATCACCACGGCGTCCTCCCCGTCCGACAGCACCTGCAGCGGCCGATACTCCCCCGGAATTTCGCCGCCCGGAAAAAGCAACTCGCAGCGCTGCGCCAGGTCGCGCTGCAGCCCGACCCGCAGGTCGAGCGGCAAACGCACGTCCTGACCAATCTGTTCGGCCAATGATCGATTGCGCATGATGGTCAGGTGCAGTTGCGGTACCGCGCCCGCGTGCACGAAGGCGTCAAGGACCGTGCGGCCGCCATCGTGGTTCGCGATGCGAATATCGAGCCGCCTGCGCAGCATGGTCGGCACAGCAGGAAGATCAATCCGATCTGGTTCGCCCGGTGGAGAAACAACCAGCAGGCGATCGTCGTGGTTGCGCCAACGCCGCCCATCGGTTGCCAATAGACGTTGGGCACCCGTCTCGCTGGTCAGCACATAAGCCTCGATCGCACTGCCATCCGGATGCCGAGCGGTAAATATCGCGGCGTCGCCGACTTGACGCCCGTCCGCCGCCTGGCGCCCGGATGCCGTCACCACGATCTGTGCCGGTCGGTCACGCGAAGACAGCACGCCCAGACGCTGCCAGCTGCGGCGCGTCGAGCGGATGCCCGCCGCGACAACCGCTGCTCGGTCGGCCAGCTGTGGCCAGCCAAGCGGCGTGTAGTCTTGCCAAAGATACCCGGGGCCAACATTTCCAACCCGCCGCGAATAGCCCTCCGCGAACAGGGTGCCGCTGCCGATCAGCACCGCGTCGACCAACCCGTAGTGAAGCGCAAGACGCTCGGCGTCGAACGCGTTGCCGCCGGAAATCAACGAGCCGCCCTCGGCACCGCGCACGTTTGCCACCAGCTGGCAGAGTCGCCCAAGATCAGGTGCGCCATCCGGCGTCAATATGGGCTGCTGCCATGCCCTGGCCAGAGGTCGCGTGACGAACATGCCGAGCACCAGCGCGCGATCGGTGGCGCGCGGGTCCTCTACCAGGGGGAAGCCGAAGTCCGCGCCCACTTCAGGCGCAAGCGGCAGTTCCAGCGCAATGCCGCCGAGCGCGCCTCCCTCCGGACCGAGCGGGGTGTTGGCGCCATCCCGAAACAGGCAGATTCGATGGGTGGCCACGGCGCTGAACTCGAGAGCTGCTATGCTCTCGCGATAGTAACGCGAACCCGGCACGAGGATTCCCGGTCATGCAACTTGGTCGTCTCAATCACATTGGCGTCGCCACCCCGTCCATCGCCGACAGCATCGTGTTTTATCGAGAGGTCATGGGCGCCACGCACATCCAGGAACCGTTCGACATGCCGGATCAGGGCGTGAAGGTGTGCTTTGTCGACACCCCAGGGCCGAACGGCACGCAAGGCACCCAGATCGAGCTGATCGAACCCCTACCTGGCAACACCAGCATTCAGGGTTTCCTCGACAAGAATCCACAAGGGGGACAGCACCACGTGTGCTACGAGGTGCCGGATATCCATGCGGCCAAAGCCTGGTTCGAGCGCATCGGCAAGCGCGTGCTGGGCGAACCCCGCATCGGCGCGCACGGCACGCTGATCTTCTTCGTGCATCCACGTGACATGCAGGGCGTGCTGACCGAAATCATGGAAACGCCGAAAGCGGCCCACGCCTGACCCGCGCGGGTCACAGGCGGGGCGGACGCGGCAGCAGTGACGGGACCGCGCGCATGTGCTCCGCGTAGCCAGGCCGCCGCGCCACGTGCCGTCGGTCGATCATGGGAATGCTGATGCCGACGAACAGCAACGTGATGCTGATCGGCCCGACGACGGTCCACCAGACGCCGGCGTCGGCCGCGATGCCGAGCAGCCAAAGCCCCCCCCAAAACCCCATCTCGCCGAGATAGT
>CAZVMA010000282.1:0-4204 GCA_964628545.1 uncultured Pseudomonadales bacterium
GTAGCGCAGCTGGGCCTGGTTCGCCTCGCACAGCTCGCGCGACAGGTAGAGCCCGAGCCCGGTGCCCTGGCTGTCGGTAGAGAAGAAGGGCTCGAACAGACGCTCGATCTGCGCCGGGGCGACTCCTGGGCCTGCATCCAGTACCGACAGCCTGGGTCGGCGCAGATTCACATCGAGACCGGCCTCGATCCGGCACCATCTTCGGCCTGCATGGGTATGACTGTGTCGTACCGCATTCTGCAGCAGATTGCTGAGTACCTGATCCAGATGCTGTGCATCCATGTGCACCGTGAGATCGGCGGGTTCTACGCAGAGTTCAATTTCGGCGTCCGGAACCGATTCCTGGAAACGCAGGACCAGCCTCGGTAGCGCATCGCCGAGGGCGATCAGTACCGGTTGTGGTGGATTGGGTCTTGAGGACTGCAGCACGTTCTGCACCAGTCGGTTCATGCGCTGCACGTGCTCGGTGATGATGGTGGTCAGTCGCGCGTCGGTGCGCGCGAGATCCGGCGACTCCGCAAGCAGCTCGGCTGCGTGGCTGATTGCCGACAGCGGGTTGCGGATCTCGTGGGCGATGTTGGCCGACAGCTGGCCCAGCGATGCCAGCTTGAGTCGTTGTGCCTGCTGATTCAGCTCGGCTGCATCCTCAAGGAACGCGATCACGTCCGATTCCTGCAGTCCGGGACGCACCTGGGCGAAGCTCACCCGTACGGTGGGCCCGCGCTCATCCAGGCGCAGCGGGCCTGCCCGGACGTCCGGGTTCGCCCGCCAGGCCGCGAGGGCGGAGCCGAGCGCCGTCGGCAGCGTGACACCGGCGACCGTGCTTGCCCCGCCTGACAGTTCCCGAGCGGCGTCGTTCAGCAGTCGAATGCAGTCGTTACTGTCGATCACCAGAATGCCGGTGCGCATGCGTGAAACGATCTGTCGGTTCAGCTCCTGCAGATCGGCCACTTCCGCAGTCTGCGTGAGCGAGCGCAAGTCGTTTTCCCGGATGCGGCGGCTTAACAGCTGCGCGATCAGCGTGAGCGCGAAGCAGGCCGCGCCCAGCGTGCCTGCCTGAAAGTAATCGGCGGCCGGCGCCGATGGCGACAACGACAGATAGAATTCGGCATAGAGCAGTGCCAGCGTGGCGGTGGCGGGGGCCGCGTGCGCCTCCGCGCCTTCCAGCAGGATCGCGGCCATTGCCATGGTGGGCAGCAGCAGCGTGCCAAGGCCGCTGCCTGCGCCGCCGCTGGCAAAAATCAGCGTTGCCAGCACGCAGATGTCGACCAGCACTCGGATCAGCACAAAGATGCGGCTGAATCGGGCGAACAGGCCGCGCAGGGCCGGCAGGCCGAGCAGCAGGAACAGCGACAGACTACCCCAGCCAACGGCCAGCAGCTGGAACAGCTGTGGGCGATGCGAGCCGAGCTGGGTGAGCGTCAGCGTCTGGTGGAATACCGTCAGCACCAGCAGCGCGACAGCCAGTGAGTAGGCCTCGTAAATGCGCAACAGGCGCAGCGCGTGCAGCACGCGCTGGTGCTCGAAGTTCTGGAGGATCGCCGCGTGGCGCGGCGCAACGGTCGAAGCGGCTGGGCCGTGGGTGCTCAGGATGGCAGCTTCCGGCGCGGGCGTGAGCTCAGAACCGGATCTGGCTCACGACTGCGGCGCGGGCTGTGTCTTCAACCGTACCGGTGGCGGAACGTCGGGTCGATCGATCAGGCCGAACGTCATGTGGTTGATCCAGGAGCGGTCGCGGGTGCGGATCTGTTCCGTCAGCACCAGATCGCCGTTCGCGTCGAATGCCCGGTAGTCCGGAAAATTGGTGGCCAGCACCTTCAGCGCATCATCGGCGGCGTCATCCATGCCAAGCTTGACGTTGGCCTCGACGATCAGCGCCAGCGCGTCCGCCACGGCCTCCGAGCGCGGATAGTTTTCCACCACGAAGCGGGCGCGGTTGGACGCGGCGATGAAGGCCCCGCGTTCCATGTAATAGCTGGCAATGTTGATTTCTGAGCGCGCCAGCACGTCGCGCAGATAGATCATGCGCTGGCGCGCGTCCGGGCCGTAGACGCTGTTCGGAAATGTGGTCAGCAGCACCGTGAAGTCATCGTAGGCCTCGCGGTTCGACGTCATGTCGCGGCGGGTGAGGTCGGTGGTGACCAGCCGATCGAACAGACCGCGGTTGCGGTAATAGGACGCCAGACCCTTCAGGTAGAAGGCATAGTCGACGTTTGGGTGCTGGGGGTGCAGACGGATGAAGCGGTCGGCGGCGCCGCGTGCGGCATCGGCATCCATACTCATGTAGTGCGCGTACACGACCTCGAGCTGGGCCTGTTCCGCGGCCGAACGGGACGCGCGATTCCAGCAGCTCGAGCTCCTCGATCGCCTGCTGGTAGTTGCCGGACCTCAGGCTGCGCTGGGCGTTGCGGTACAGCATCTGCTCGGTGGCGTTCAGTTCGGCCTCGGCGTCCTTCTCTTCGTCCTTGTTCCAGGGCCAGAGTGAACAGCCGGTGGACAGCAGCAGAGTGAGCAGGACTGCAGAACCGATCGCGTGCTTCATGTCGTCCCGCGCTGATTGCCGGTAAAATCCGGCCTACTGTACCGGCTGAAGTTCAACTTGCAACCTGAAGACCCCCTCGACCCCGCGCCCCGATCACCCGCGCGCGCGCCTCACCCCGGCGCCTCCGCGTCCGTTATCGGCACTGACGCCGACCCGCGACGAGTATCGCAACAGGCGGTCATTCCCCGCGCCCTGGCGGGAGTGAGGGTGGATCGGGCGGCGGCAGAACTGTTTGATGGCTATTCGCGGTCCGTGCTCGCGCGCTGGATCGACGAGGGGCTGTTGCGGGTCGATGACGCGGTCGTGCGCCCCGGGCAGCGCCTGCGGGGGGGCGAAACCCTGGCCATCGAAACCTGGCAGCATCCGCGCGAAGACTGGCAGACCGCTCAGCCGGTACCGTTCCGGATCGTGCATGAGGACGAAGACCTGCTGGTCGTCGACAAGCCGCCCGGTGTCGTCGTGCATCCGGGTGCCGGCAACCGGGACCGCACGCTGGTCAATGGGCTGCTGCTGCATCGGCCGGCGCTGGCCCACCTGCCGCGTGCCGGCATCGTGCATCGGCTCGACAAGGACACCAGCGGACTGATGCTGGTGGCGGCCACCGAGGCCGCGCGGCTGCGGCTGATCGCGGACCTCGCCGCGCGTCGCATCAGCCGCCACTACCTGGCAATCGTCGAGGGCTGTCTCGCTGATGACACGGTTATCGATCAGCCAATTGGGCGCGATCCGGCGCTGCGCACTCGGCAGTCGATCAGGGCTGACGGCAAGCCAGCCCTCACACGCGTTTATGTGCGCGCGAACTGGCGCGCCCATACGCTGATTGAAGCCGCGCTGGAGACCGGTCGCACCCACCAGATCCGCGTGCATCTGGCGCACCTCGGCTACCCGCTGGTCGGCGATCGGCGATACGGCGCTCGGGTGCGCGTGCCGCATGGGGCCGATGCGAGGCTCTCGACGCTGCTGCGCGAGATGTCGCGCCAGGCTTTGCACGCCTGGCGTCTGGCGTTCATCCACCCGATCAGCGGCGCCGAACTGGCGTTTGAAGCGCCGCAAACGGCTGATCTGGCGCAACTGGGCGCAGCGCTCGTGGCCGATGCCGCGGATCGGCGTCCCGCGATTCCGGGTGATTATCAGTGATCCACCGATGAGCCACGCGCCGGAAACGACCGCCGGCGACCTGTTCACGCCCGGCACGGCGGGCCGCGACCGGCTAGCATCGGATTGGCTGCAGCCCGCTCGTCCGCTGGTCGAGTCGATCAGCGGCTCGGTAGATCGGTCGGTGCAGGTGCGCGTCACCACTCGGCGGGGCGGCAGCAGTCTCGGACCCTGGAATGGTTTCAATCTGGGCGACCACGTGGGCGACAATCCGGTGCACGTGGCCGCCAACCGCGCCGCGCTGCGGCACAGCCTTGGCGGGCGCGAGATCCAGTGGCTGAAGCAGGTCCACGGCCGCGAGTGCGTGCGCGCGCGCGCTGGCGCGACCCAACCCGTGCCAGTCGCCGATGCTGCGTGGACCGACGATCCGGATCTCGTTCTCGCGGTGCTGACTGCGGACTGCGTACCGGTGGTGCTGGCGGCGCCCGATGCCGGGTTGATCGCGGTGGCGCATGCGGGCTGGCGCGGCCTCGTCGGCGGTGTTCTTGAAGCCCTGCTGGCGTCGGC
>CAZVMA010000283.1:0-857 GCA_964628545.1 uncultured Pseudomonadales bacterium
GTGATGGTGATCAGCATCTTCTTCCTGTTCCGAACCAGCACCAGCGAGCTGACACCAATGGAGGATCGAGAGGTTCTGAACGTGCAGATCCGGGCGCCGGAAACCGCGACCCTCGAGTACTCCGCAACCTGGGTGCGCGAGATCGTGAAGATCTACGAACAGATACCCGAATACCTGCGCAGTTTCGTGCTGATCGGCGGGGGTGGCTCGCCCGCGGTTTCCTTCGGCGGCGTGCGGTTTCTGCCGGTGGCGGAGCGCGAAAAAACGCAGGCGGAAATCCACGGTTGGCTGCAGCAGCAGGTCAATACGGTGGCCGGTGTTCAGGTGGCCGTCATTGCCTTTCCGTCGCTGCCGGGCGCGGCGCAGGGCACGCCCCTGCAGTTCGTCATCACCTCGGACCAGGATTTTGATGCGCTGGAATCGGTCGCGGGCGACATGATTGCCGCTGGCTACGCGAGCGGCCGGTTCGCGTTTCTCAGCAAAAGCCTCGACATGTCATTGCCGCGCGTGCGTATTGTCATCGACCGCGACCGGGCCGGCGATCTCGGCGTGGCCATGGACGAGATTGGCACCACCCTGGCGACGATGCTGGGCGGCAACTATGTCAACCGGTTCAGCCTGGAAGGACGCAGTTACGAGGTCATCCCGCAGGTGCCACGGGATTTCAGGCCGAGCCACGAAGACCTGAACCAGTACTACGTGCGAACCCGCGATGGCGATCTGGTGCCGCTCGCCGGGCTTGTCAGCTTTGAGCACACCATTGAGCCGACCCAGCGGGTGCAGTTTCAGCAGATGAATTCGGTCACCATCAACGGCGTGATGGCGCCCGGCGTCACTCTCGGCGAGGCGGTGGCCTT
>CAZVMA010000283.1:867-1489 GCA_964628545.1 uncultured Pseudomonadales bacterium
ATTCCGCTCGCCAACCTGGTCAGTCTCTCCGAGTTCGCCGACTCCGGTGCGCTCAACCGCTACAACCGCCTGCGCGCCATCACCTTCGACGCCGGTCTCGCCCCCGGCTACAGCCTGTCGGAGGCGGTGGCCTTCATGGAGGCCAAGGCGGCAGAGCTGTTCCCGCGCGGCTTCAACTACGACTACATCGGTGAGTCGCGACAGTACAAGCAGCAGGGCGACACGCTCATCCTGACCTTCTTCCTGTCCCTGGCGGTGATCTACCTGGTGCTGGCAGCGCAGTTCGAAAGCTGGCGGGATCCGCTGATCATCCTGATCTCGGTGCCCATGTCGATCGCCGGCGCGTTGGTCTTTGTGTCACTTGGGTTCGCGACGATCAATCTCTACACGCAGGTCGGACTGATCACGCTGATCGGGCTGATCGCGAAGAACGGCATCCTGATCGTGGATTTCGCCAATCGTCTCCAGCGTGACGAGGGCTTGACCCGGCGCACCGCCGTCGAGCGCGCCGCAAGCATTCGCCTGCGTCCGATCCTGATGACCACGTTCGCCATGCTCGTGGCTATGGTTCCGCTGCTGCTGGCCTCGGGCCCGGGCGCAGTCAGCCGGTACCAAATCGGCC
>CAZVMA010000283.1:1499-1880 GCA_964628545.1 uncultured Pseudomonadales bacterium
GAACGGTTCCCGAGGCGTGGGGGCCGTGAACGACATCGGCACGCTGTTCACCTTGTTCGTTGTGCCGGCGTTTTACGTGTTGCTGGGCCGCGATCGACAGACGATTGATCAAACCGCCAACGAGCCCACCGGGGTCTCAGGCTGAGCCGCGCGGGAGACGCATTGCGTGTGCTACGCGGGCCCAACCGATTATGCGAATATCCGCGCTCGCCGAGCCGCCCGCGTTCATTTCAAGGGGAGTGTCATGTTGAATTCAATCTCTCGCATCGCTGCGCTGGTTGCGCTGTTGCTGGTGTCTGCAGCCGCCGCTGCTGATGAGTACTCGACGGCCACCGACGCTTTTCGCAATGCCGGCGAGAGCAGTCGCTTCTTTGGCAAAAG
>CAZVMA010000283.1:1890-4187 GCA_964628545.1 uncultured Pseudomonadales bacterium
GCCACGGCTATGCCGTGTTCCCCAGCATCGGCAAGGGCGGGTTCGGCATCGGCGGCGCTCGCGGCAAGGGCCGTGTGTACAAACTGGGCGCGCATGTTGGCGATACGACGATGACCCAGCTCACCATCGGCTTTCAGCTGGGTGGCCAGGTTTACAGCCAGATCATCTTCTTCGAGGACCAGCGCGCGTTTGATGAATTTACCGCCGGCAACTTTGAGTTTGGTGCGCAGGCCTCAGCGGTTGCAATCACCCTCAGCGCTTCGGCTGGTGCCAGCACCACCGGCGCTTCTGCCGGCACGAGCGGCACCCGGGACAATCCTGATAACGCCTCAACATCGTTCTACAAGGGCATGATGGTGTTCACCCTAGCGAAGGGTGGACTGATGTACGAGGCGTCGATCGGGGGGCAGAAGTTTTCGTATCGGGCAAGGTAATGCGGCGGAAAACTCGGCCAGCACCCCCGCTATTCGGGCGCGTTGGCTCGAGCCCGAACTGGTCGTGTCTCATCCATGCGGCTATGTGTAGCTAGGGAACCACGATTAACCGAATTTCGTCTTTACTGGTGCATGAATCCCCTTCGCCTGGATCAGACATCAGGAAAACTCGATGACGATACATCTTCGCGCGTGCTTTGCGCCGCTGATCGGTGCGCTCCTGGCCGGCTGCGGCGGCGGATCATCTGGCGGCTCCACCGTGCCTGCGCCGCCGGCTGCCGCGGCCACCGGCCTGCTGGTGAGCGGCGGCAGCGCCGGGGTTGGGTTATCCGCCTTCCAGACCCGCGCCCAGGGTTTGTCGCCAAGCGCAAGCCGCGCGTTGCTCGCCTCGGCGCCTGCCGCTGACACCAACGCCGCAGGCGGATTTACCGGTACGTACACGCTGGAAGCCGACGTCGACGAGCACGACATCCTGAAGTACGACGGCGATCTGCTGGTCACTGCGCCCACCCGCAGCGGTTGCTGCTTCATGTTTGGCGACGCGTTACCCCTCCTAATCGATGGCCCCGAGATCGGCGCGCCTCCGACGCGCGCAATCCGACTGTTCAATACCGACCCAGCTGCGGGCACCGCTGCGTCGGCGGGGGCAATACCGCTGGCGGATGGCGAGTCGATCGAAGGGCTGTATCTGACCCCGGGTCGGCTGCAGGCGCTCGGCTCTACCGCGTGGTGGGGCACCTTCGGTGTTGCCATGCTGCGTGCGCCCTTGTGGGAGTCGCAGGAAACGCGGCTGCGCACCTGGGATATCAGCAGGCCAGACCAGCCGGCTGTGCTGTCGGACCTGCGCATCGAGGGCGCCTTGGTCGCGTCGCGCCGCACCGGCGACGACATTTTGATCGTCACCCGCCATACCCCGCAGATTCCTGGATTGGTGGCCTATCCGCAAAGCGCAGCCGATGTCGCCGCCAATCAAACCGCCGTTTCGAATCTCACACCGGGCGACGTGTTGCCGGAAATCACGCGCAACGGCGCGCCCGTGGATGTCCTGCGTCTGGATGGCTGTTACCGACAGGATGCTGCACATCCGCTGGCTGCCCCTGCGCCCGAGGGTGCAACCGTCACTACGCTATTGACCGTGTCGGCCAGCACGGGGGCCGTACTGCGCGCGAACTGCGTGCTCGAACCGGTGAGCGGCGTCTACGTGAGCGGCTCAAGCATCGTGCTGACCTGGGTTGATGGATCAGCAGAAAGCCCCGGCACCTATGTGCACCTGCTGCGACTTCGGGATCACGCCTACCTGGGCTCAGAGCGCGTGCCGGGGCAGCTATACGGCGGCGGCAACGCCGATTTTCGGATCAGCGAGCGCGCGGGCGTGCTGCGGCTGGTGACCACGGCGTTTACGGGCGACGAGACCGACCGTTTCGACCATCGCCTGTTCACACTACGGGCGAGCGCTTCCGCTCCGGAACTGGATGTGCTTGCAACCCTGCCCGGTCCGGATGGCCCTGAGCTCGGCAAACCGAATGAGGATCTCTACGGCGTCCGATTTTTGGATCGGCGCGCCTACCTGGTGACCTTCGAGCGCATCGACCCGCTGTACGTGATCGATCTGGCGGATCCGGCACGCCCGGAGATCGTGGGGGAACTGGAGGTGCCGGGGTTCTCTGACCTGTTGCACCCGGTCTCCGACGACCTGCTGCTTGGTATCGGACGCAGCGAAACGAATCGCGTGAAGGCGGAGTTGTACAACATCAGTACGCCAAGCTCGCCGCAGCGGGCGGGTGTAGTCGAGCTGGGTAGCGACTACGATGGCAGCTACAGTCCCGCCCAATATAACCGCTACGCGTTCAGCTACCTGTCAGG
>CAZVMA010000284.1:0-4162 GCA_964628545.1 uncultured Pseudomonadales bacterium
TGGGCGGTGGATTGCCGAGATGCACCATCAGCGGTCGTCCGGTCAGCTCTGCCGCCTTGCGCGCCAGCTTCAGCGCGTCGAGACCGAAGCTGCCGGTGTGGCTCTGGGACGCGAGGATCTTCACGCCCACCAGCCAGTCGCCATGGCGTTCGATCGCCCGCACCACGCCGGGCAGGTCGCAGTACTCGGGGCGCGAAGAATGACCGCCCGGCAGACGGGGCACGCCGGCGGATCCGATGTTGATGAAGGCATATACCGGCGTGCGCTGTGTCTCCAGCACGTGGGCTCGAAACCCGTCGACCATGGCTGGGCCGAAGGAGCCGGCGTCGACGACACAGGCAACGCCCTGCCCGAGCCCGATGCGATCTGCCGTTACCGCGCCTGCAGCGAATAGATCGTGACTGAACACGTGCGCGTGCAGGTCGATGAAGCCGGGCGCGACCCAGGCGCCGTCTGCCTCGACGACGGTGTCCGGGCGTTCGGCCGGGCCGTCCGCGAGCACGCCGTCGATCACGGTGAGGTCGCGCGATTCCCAGGAACCCGATGCCGGATCGATCACCCGTCCGCCGCGAATGAGGAGCGTCGCCATGAATTCCGCACCTGCGCCTTCGATGATGCGATCATCCGCAGGTGTGCCCACGCGGGTCAATCGGCCCGACGCCATTGGGGCGCGATCGGAGAGTCGCGACATGACCACGCTCTATATCGGTACGTATACCCGCGGCACTGCCTCGCAGGGGATTTATCGCACCGTCTGGAACGCGCGCCAGCGCGCCTTTGCGCCGGCGACGCTGGCCGCCGTTGCCGACAACCCGTCGTTCCTGATTCGCCATGGCGACCACCTTCTGGCCGTGCTCGAGACCGCGGATTTCGAGGGACGCGAGCAGGGGGCGGTCGCGGCCTATGCCTGCGCGGGCTCGACTTTGCGCGCCCTCTGGATGCAGGGCACGGGCGGCGCTGATCCGTGTCATCTGGCAGCGTCCGGCGACATGCTCGCCGTCGCCAACTACAGCGGCGCGTCGGTCGCCTGTTTCGACTTCGATGATGTCGCTGAGCCGGACGGCCCGGCGGGGCGCCTTCGTTGGCTCACGGCCTTCGAAGGGTCATCGGGCGTGCCGGGTACGTGTCGTCGGCAGGCGGCGCCCCACCCGCATGGCGTGTATTTCGAGGGCAACACCTTGTGGGTGCCGGATCTGGGGCAGGACTGCGTGCACCGACTGACGCTCGACGGGCACGCTGACGCAAAGCAGCGCTGGCGATTCCCGCCCGGCAGCGGTCCGCGCCAGCTCGCTCTGGCGACGAGCATGAAGCACCCGAACTCAACTGCGGCACCTGCGCGCGTGTATGTGCTGCACGAACTGGCGAATCGTGTGGATTTGCTTGAAGAGGGCGTCCTGCGGCAATCCGTCTCGACACTGGCAAACGCGACGCCCGCAGCCGATCCGAGCGCCGCGCGCAGCACTGCAGGCAGCATTGCGCTTGCGCCCGAGGGCGACGTGCTGTTCGTCAGCAATCGCGGTTTCGACAGCATGGCGACCTTTCGCGTCGATCCCGGCACGGGCCACCTGGTGGGACCCACCCTGACGCCGTGTGACCCGCACCCACGACACTTTGCGGTGCTGGATGACGTGGTCATCGTGGCCAGCCGCGATGCCGGCACGCTTACCGCCTTCGCGCGCGTGAAGGGTGTGGGCCTGGGTCCGACGCTGGCGTCGGTGGAAGTACCGGCAGCCGTGTGTGTGCTCCCGTGGTGACAGCGCGCCAATCCCGCTAATCTGCGGCTTCCTGAATCCACAGCGAAGGGGAATGGCATGTTCAGTCACATCATGGTCGGCGCAAACGACCTGGACGCTTCGAAGAAATTCTATGACGCAGTGCTGGGCGCGCTGGGTCACAAGCCGGGTCGGCTTGATGGTCGCGGTCGCTGCTTCTACGCGACGGCGGCGGGCACGTTCGCGCTGTCGCTGCCGATCAACGGTGCGCCCGCAAGCGGCGCCAACGGCGGCACCGTGGGCTTTGCGGCGGCAAGTCCGGCAGAAGCCGATGCCTGGCATGCGGCTGGCGTGGCAAACGGCGGCACCACCTGCGAAGACCCGCCCGGCGAACGCCCCGGGTCTGGCCTGTATCTCGCCTACCTGCGCGATCCGTCCGGCAACAAGATCTGCGCGCTGCATCGACTGGCCAAATAAGCAGGCCGGATTGTGTGGAGGTGGGGGCGAGCGAGGTCGTGCGTGCCCCCTTTTGGCCGGTCAGGCCGTTGGCATCAGCGGCCTGCTGGCTTCAGTGGTCTGATCGCATTAACGACGCGCTTCCATTAACCGCCTGCCCGTATCATGGGGATCAGCGTGTTGCGCAGCACGCCGAGAATCTGTTCGCGGAATTCGGGCATCGCCTCGAGCAGGGGAATGGAGTGCAGGAAGCGGAGCGAGGCGAAGAACGGCCGATCCCGCTCGAAGCGCTCGCGTTCCTCGGCTGGCAGGTCGGCAAAGTAGTGATCCAGGAAGTGCTCCAAAAAGACCGCGCCCAGCTCGTTTGGCAGCTTGGTCACGCGTTCGCAGATGCCCACCAGCGGCCAGTAGATCATGGTGGTCAGGCCCAGATCGAAGTAATGGCTGCCGTGCGAGAAGTCGCCCATGTCGATGACTACGGGCTCGCCGTTCACCACCATGACGTTGCCGCCGTGCAGGTCGAAGTGAACACAGGTCGTCTCGTTCGGAATCGCCTCGATCTTGGTTCGCAGCAGCGCGACGTCGTCCGGTTCGAGTAGCGGCGCCATGGTGTCGAGCCAGCCGAACGCGGCGGCCTTCATGTCGGGAAACACGGCGGTATCGGCCTGCGTCGAGTGAATCGTGCGCGCCAGTTGCGCCATCAGGCGCGCGTGGTCGTTCATCCGTTCCGGCTCCCGGCGCATCAGCGCCGCAAGCGAGTCTGCACCGAGCATCTCGTAGGCGATACCCAGGCGATCGCCGCTGGAGACGATGTCGTAGGAGATTGCGGTAGGGATGCCGGCCACGAAGGCTGCGCGCGAAAAGACTTTTTCCTTTTCCACGACAGCCGGGTCGACGCCCTTGCGATAGAGCTTGACGATGGTTTCATCGTCGATGCGAAACACCTCGCCAAACACGCCCTCCGAGAGGTACTGAAGCCCCTCTAGCGAGATTTCGCGGGCCTTATCCCGCACGGTAACCAGCTGCGTCAGACCCGACAGCTCGAAGACCCGCCGAATCTCCGGGAGAACGTTGACCAGCTCCACCCGGCCCCCGCGGGACGCCAGCGCCTTGTGCTGACTGAGGATCACCCGAATGCCCATGCTCGACACATAGGTGCACGAGCCGAGATCGAGGATGAGCGTTTGCAGCCCGGCATCGGCTGGTATGGCTGCGCTAAGTGCGTCGGCCGAGGATGCGTCGAGCCGGCCGGAGAGGCGCAGGCGCGCGACGCCGCCGTCGAACTCGGTGGTGATTACAAGACCGGTCATTGGCGTCTCCCCGTCAGCCGATACCGGATTATGCCCGGATTGATCAGGACGAACTTGGATTGTTTTCCGTCGGCTTCGTGCGCAGCACGCCTTCTTGCGCCACGGTTGCGATGCGCCGGCCACCGCGATCATGAATCGCGCCGAATGCCAGCCCGCGACCGCCCGCAGCGGCAGGGCTCTCGGTGGTGTAGAGCAACCAGTCGTCGAAACGGGGCTCGGCATGAAACCAGATCGCGTGATCGAGGCTGGCGCTGGTCAGCGCCCCGCGATCCGCGTGCGGGCGCCAGGCCGTATCGAGCAGGCTGCGGTCGCTCGCGTAGACGATCAGCGCCGCGTGTACCCGTGTGTCAGCAGGCAGCGCGCCGTTTGCCCGCAGCCAGATCTGCTGCGATGGCGGCAAGGGCGCATCGGCCGTGATCGGGGTGATCATGCGCACGTCGATCGGTTGCTCGCGCCAGTTCGTTCGGCCGCGCAGCGCATCTCGATTGGGCAGTCCCTCAGGTTCGGGTGCGGCAGGCAGCGGCGCCTGATGGTGAACGCCCGCTTCCGGCTGCTGGAAGCTGGCGATGAGATTCAGGATGGCGCCGTTGGCCTGCGATGCCACCACCTGTCGGGTGGTGAACGAGAGGCCGTCGCGGATCCGCTGCACCTCGTACACGACCGGAGCCGGCTCCTCGCCCTGAC
>CAZVMA010000285.1:0-924 GCA_964628545.1 uncultured Pseudomonadales bacterium
CAGGTCCACGTGCCCCCGATGTCCGAGGCCTTGTCGAAGACCCGAACGGAAAAGCCGGCGGTCCGCGCGTAGTGGATCAACGCGAGCCCGGCAAAGCCGGCGCCCGCCGCGATGATGTCGATGTCGGGCGTGGTGTGCGCAGTCATGTCGATGCTCCAGAAACCGGGTTACGGGAAGTTGACGAGCGGCCGGTTGACGCCGCGATCAGTTGAACAGATTCATAAACCGCTGCAGCCAAGTCATGAGCGGCATCTCGGCAAGCTCCATGATGGTGCCATCGGGATCGTAAAAGGCAACGATACCGCCGGAGGCATCGGGCCCGGAACAGCACGGCGTGATCGGGCTGATCATGGGAACCCCCTCCGCCACCAGCGCGGCCGTATCGGCCTCGATATCGCCGCTGGTGAACGCCATGCGGTGAATGCCGATGTGGTTGATCGGAATCGGGTATGGCGGCGTCGGATCGAAGGGCGTCAGCCATTCCACCAGCTCGATCTGCGAGCCATCGGCGACATGCGTCAGCACCGCGCCCCGAATGGTGAAGGGCGCCTCGAACCCCATGGCGGCCGCTACGGCCGTCGACTCGGTTGCGGCCAGATCGGCTGTCCACTCGAAACCGAGCATCCGGTACCAGGCGAGCGAGCGCTGATAGTCGCTGACGTTGATGACCACGGCGCCGATCCGCTGCAGTGCAGTGGGCGCGTCGTCAGCCACCTCGCCCGGCACCTCGCGTAGCTCGTAAAAAGTGCCGTCCAGATCGGTCATGATGGCAAAACGCACACCGTCCGCCCGAGCCACCGGCGCCGCCAGGAAGCGCACGCCACGGGCGCCGAGGGTACGGTAGTCAGCGTCGAGGTCCGCGGTTTCGAACACGGCGCGGGACATGCCCAGCCGGTTCAGCGCCGGATACGGCGGCTCTTCGTT
>CAZVMA010000285.1:934-4115 GCA_964628545.1 uncultured Pseudomonadales bacterium
GTGCCAAAGCCGAGACTGATCAGTTCGCCATGCAGCAGGTAGCCGCCCGGCTCGCCGCCGCGGGAGCCATCGTACGCAGTGGGCTCGGTAATGCCGATCGCCTGCGCCATGGCCACCGTATTGGTGTCCGGAAACTCCGACATGGTCTCGAAACCCAGAGCGCCATAAAACGCGCGTGACGCAGCGAAGTCACGCACGTTGGTGTTGAAGTGGATGCGGCTCAGCACATCAAGCGCCACCTCGGCGCTCTGGGTAATGCGCACGCGACCGACAGCTGTCGTCGCCAACTCGACCTGGATGCGGTTATTCGCCTGCAGCTCGACGGGACCGGGTTTGATTGACGCGCCGTTCAACGTCACGCGCGCGTCCGCCGACGCAATCCCTTCGAGCGCAAGCACGGCAGGGCCCGGTCGGGCCAGAAACACCGCTTCGCTGCCGGGTTCAGGCGCAAGATCGGATCGCAGCAGAAAGCGCGTCAACTCAATAGTTTCAGCGACGGCTTGCGGGATTGCGGCGATCAGCGCCAGCGCGAATAACAGACCCGCTGTGCGCGGTGACGGCGGACGCATCATGCTTGGGGACTCCAGCGAAATTGCGGCACGTTGATTTCCTCGTTGCGACGTTCAAAGACAAGTTCGACCGACGCGCCGATGGCGAGCGCGTCCAGTGGGGCATCCAGGATGTTGGCCATGACGGTGGGGCCTTCCGCGAGCGTGACCAGCGCGACGACGTACGGCACGTCGGCTTCGAAAGCCGACGAGACCGCGCGCCTGATGATCGTGAACGAGCGGATGGTGCCCGCGCCGCTTGCATCCAGATCACTCAGCTCAACGCCGCCGCAGCGCACGCAGAGACGCCGGTGGTAGTGCTGGCGATGCCCGCAAGCGCCGCAGAACTGCAGCAGGAGGCGGTTATCGTTGCAGGCAGCCCAGTAAGCGCGGCTCTCGGCGTCGACCGGCGGCAACGGTTTGATCGCGGTCATCGCGTTGCCTCCGCGCCGAGAATGATGGTGCAGTGGCTGGACAGGATGCCGCCCTGGGCGTGCACCAGTCCGATTTCCGCGTGAGGCACCTGCCGGGCGCCCGCCGCACCACGAAGCTGTTGCACGGTTTCCGTGAGCGCGAACATGGACCCCGGGTTTCCCGGGTGGGCGTGCGACAGCAACCCGCCATGCGTGTTGATCGGCAATCGACCGCCCGGGGCACCATCGCCGCGCAGGAAGAAGTCGCCGGCCTCACCCGGTGCACAGAGGCCCAGATCTTCCATTTCGATCAGCACCACCGGCGTGAAGCAATCGTAGACCTGCGCCAGGTCGACATCAGCGGGCGCGAGTCCGGCCATCGCGAACGCACGCGCGCCACTCTGAGCGGCCGAGGAATGCACCAACGACGCCGCCTGACTGATGTGTTCATGCCCGCGCCCCTCGCCCGCGCCCAGCAGGTAGACCGGCCGGTGCGGGCCCGCGCGCGCGCGATCGGCACGGGTCAGCACCACGGCGGCGCCACCATCCGAAACCAGCGAACAGTCGAGCAGCCGCAGCGGGTCGGCAATCAGCCGACTTTGCAGCACGTCATCGACCGTGATCGGCTTGCGCATCTCCGCCGCAGGGTGGCGGCAGGCGTGCTGCCGCCCTGATACCGCGACGGCCGCGAAATGCTCGGGGCGGGCGCCGAAGGCATGCAGGTAGGCGTTGGCAATCAGCGCGTAGTAGCCCGGCACAGACGCGCCATAGGGCGTTTCATACTGCGGATGCCCGGAGGACGACTGCATGATCATGGCCGCCTCGCGCGAAAGACCGGTGCGCAGGCTGTCCGCCATGGCAATGACCACGTTGTCGCACATGCCGGCCGCCAGCGCGAGCGCTGCCTGATAGAGCACGGTAAACGTCGCGCCGCCACCCGCCGCCGCGGTCGCGCAGTAGCGGGGACGCATGCCCAGGTATTCGGCGATCGCCTCGGCGTGATACATGTACGGCTGCGCCATGCTGTTGCAGGTCACCAGCCCGTCGATCTCGGCGAGCGTCAACCCGGCATCGCGCACCGCGCCCTGCACCGCTTCGACGCAAAGCGACGTCGCGCTGCGATCGGGCAGGCGCCCGACGGGCGTGTCGTAAGCGCCGATGATGGCGGTGCTGCCGCGCAGATCCATGCGTTAACTCCCCTGCTACCGGGCACATCGCCTCGGCGAACGACCCTAGAAAAACCGCAGTACCGCCTTGCCGGGCGTGATGACGTCGCCCGCCGCGTTTTTCACGTACAGGTCGAATTCAGCAGTGCGCGCGGCGCGATCGATGGCGCTGACCGAGCCGCCGGCGGTGACCGTGTCGCCGATGTACGACGCCATGCGGTTGGAATATTCCACCCGCACCAGCATGCCGCGATCACCGATCCAGTTGTCGACCGCCTGCGCCAACCAGTCACCCAGCATGGGGCCCGCGATCACCAGGCCCGGATAACCTTCCACCTCGGTGGCGTAGGGCAGGTCATAGTGGATGCGGTGCGCGTTCCAAAGCACGGCGTTGTAGAAGAACAACTGCACGTTGTCCGGCGTGTACTCGGTTTCCGGCAGCACGTCGCCCACGGTCAGCCCAGCAAAATCAGGTGCGCTCATCGCAGCAGCCTCGTGGTCTGTTCGGTCAGCACCGGCGTGCCGTCATCGCGCGTGACCTCGAGCACCACCTCGTAAAAGATCAGCGCGCCGCTGCGCCCCGCCTTTTCATAGATATTGGTCAACGTGCGTTGCCCGATCAGCACATCGCCCGCGCGGATGGGATTGTGATAGCGAATGTCGAGACCGCCAGCCATCGCCTTTTCCAGCGGAAACTTTGGCAGCAGGCGATCAACCGAGACGCCGTCGGGCGAGAGCTCGGCAAGCGGCACCACGTCCCAAAACAAGGCGACGTGATACAGCGGCGGCGCCACGTCGCCCTCAATGTATTTACGCTGGGTCTGGCCGGTCGCGATCGCGTACTTGCGGATATCACGCCGCGTAACCACTTCCGTGCGCGGTGCTGATTGCCGGCCGATGTACGCCAGCACCTCTTCGGTGAGAATTCCCATACGCCCCTCATGCCCCCCCGGATTGGGCCTGCGCGCCCTGGTACGCGGCCAGATCGCCCGCCGATCGCGGACTGCCCTGCCCCACGCGGCCCGCGCATTATCGCCGGTTGGCCCGGATTCAC
>CAZVMA010000286.1:0-4105 GCA_964628545.1 uncultured Pseudomonadales bacterium
GACGTGATCGTCGGCGTCAACAAGTATCGGCTGGAGAAAGAAACGTCCGAGGTCGAGGTGCTCGCGGTCGACAACAGCAAGGTTCGCGACGCTCAGGTTCGGCGACTTGCGGAAGTGCGTCGCAACCGCGATGACGCCGCTGTCCAGGCGGCGCTGGCGGACCTGACCCAGGCTGCACGCGATGGCAGCGGCAACCTGCTCGACCTGGCCATCAAGGCCACCCGTCTGCGCGCCACGGTGGGCGAAATCTCCATGGCGCTCGAAACCGTATACGGGCGCCACGAGGCTGTCGCGCGCATGACGCCCGGCGTCTATGCGAACAGCTACGGCGATGACCCCGCGTTCTCGCGCGTGCACGACGAAGTGAAGCTGTTCACCGATGTCGAGGGCGAAGCGCCCAGCATTCTGGTGGTCAAGATGGGCCAGGACGGTCACGACCGCGGGGCCAAGGTCATCTCCAACGCCTTCAACGATTTTGGCTTCCGGGTCAGCATGGGCGCCTTGTTCCAGACGCCGTCGGAAGCAGCCGCTCAGGCTAAAGCCGAGGGCGTACACGTGGTCGGGGTCTCCACCCTGGCCGGCGGACACAAGTCGCTGGTGCCGGAATTGATCGAAGAACTGCGCGCCTCCGGGCTCGAGGACGTGATCGTCGTCTGCGGCGGCGTGATTCCGGCGCAGGATTATCAGGCGCTGTACGACGCAGGCGTGCACGCGATTTTCGGCCCCGGCTCGAACATTCCGGATGCGGCAAGTCAGGTGCTGAAGCTGATTCCCGGCAAGAATCGCTGAGGGCTGCGCGCGGATGCACGATCGTGAGCAGCGGCCGGACGATGATGTACCGGCGCCGTTTGGCGCGCTTCTCGGCATCGCGCCTGGGCGCGTGCCGGCGTATTCCTCGGACTACGAGACCGCGGATGACCGGCTGCTGCCCAACCGTCACGCGTACCGCAGCTATCTGGATGGCGTGTACATGGGCTACAAGTGGCAGTGCGTCGAGTTCGCCCGCCGTTGGCTCTACAGCAACCACGGCTACATCTTCGACGACGTCGCCATGGCCTACGAGATCTTTCGGCTGCGTTCGGTGCGGCGGGTGCACGACAACGCGGTGTTGCCCCTGCGCGCGTTTCGCAATGGCGCCCGACGGCGTCCGGAGCCGGGCTGTCTCATGGTCTGGGCCGAGGGCGGCGAGTTCGAACGTACCGGCCATGTGGCCGTGGTCACAGAAGTGTTTCCCGACCGGATCCGCATTGCCGAGCAGAACGTGCACCATCGTGTCTGGGCCGACGGCGCGGACTTCGCGCGCGAAATACCCGCACGCCTAACCGAGGATGGCGCCTACTGGGTGCGCTGCTCGTTCACCGATGCATCCATACTGGGCTGGGTGATTCAGACGGACGACGACACCCACGCCGAGCCGCTGACCGAGCAGGATCCACGGGTATTCAATCTGTTGCCGGGTCGTCTGACGCCGCAGGCGCGGGAGCGCGAACCCTGGCTCAACATGGCAAACCCGGACGAAGCCGCATACGTAGCGATGATGGGTGGCCACCGCCTCGCCAGCGAATCGGTGGACCCGCACTTCTATGTGCGCATGTCCGAGGCCGCGGCGACTGAACTGAAGCGCGCGACCGACGAGCTGCACGCGCTGTTCATGCATGCCACCGATTACGTGCTGCAGGACGACCGGCTGCTCGAACGCTTCAATATCCCCCGCGCTATCTGGCCCAAGATTCATCAGTCTTGGGATAACCGACGCAACCAACTGATCACCGGTCGCTTCGACTTCACGCTGTCCGAGCGCGGTCTCAAGGTGTACGAGTACAACTGTGACTCGGCGTCCTGCCACATGGAGTGCGGGAAGGTGCAGGGGCGCTGGGCGCAGCATTACGGGTGCGACGATGGGCGGGATGCGGGCGAGCGGCTGCATCGCATGCTTCTGCAGGCCTGGGAGGAACCTATCACGCGCTGTTTATGCGCGAGGCGCTGGAACGGGCCGGTGTTCGCACCAAGCTGATCGACAGCTTCGAGCGCCTGCGTTTTGACATGCTGGGCGACATCGTTGACGACGACGGCGAGCCGGTACGCTGGGTATGGAAGACCTGGGCCTGGGAGACGGCGCTCGACCAGATTCGGGCCGAGTGCGCAGACGATGCCGAGCGTCTGAGCAACTACCAGCCAGGCCGTCGCAGCGAGGGCTCACCGCGTCTGGTGGACGTCCTGCTGCGCCCCGAGGTGATGGTGTACGAACCTCTGTGGACGCTGATTCCCAGCAACAAGGCTATTCTGCCCATTCTCTGGTCGCTGTTTCCGGATCACCCCTACCTGCTCGAGACGCAGTACGAGCTGACCGACAGCCTGCGTCGCAACGGCTACGTCGAAAAACCGATTGTCGGCCGGTGCGGCTCGAATATTCGCATGATCGGCGCCGACGCGGACGTGATCGAGGCGACGTCAGGGCGGTTCGATCGGCACCAGTCGATCTATCAGGGGCTGTTCCGATTGCCTGTAGTCGCGGGCTATCACGTGCAGATGACCACCTTCTCGGCAGCGGGCAAGTACGCCGGCAGCGCTGTCCGCATCGGGCAGTCACCATTGATTACGGGGGATAGCGATCTGGTCGCGCTGCGGATCGTGGACGACCGGGACGTACTGGATGAGCAGGGTGAGGACGAGGCGGGGTACCAGATCTAGCTCGAAAAAAACATGTTGTGGGTTAATGGGGCTGGATGAGCGTCCCGAGACGGGCTACGCCATCTCGCTGATGCGGCTAGGAGAAACATCAATATCCCCGGCAAGTTGACGCGCCGTGATGCCCATGGGCTTCATGAAATCCAGCAGCAAGATCTCGCCGGGATGGATCTCCTCAAGCAAATCGCCCATCGCGCGTGCTCCTAGTGGTGGTCGACGATTTCAACGCCATATGCGCCATCGGGCTTCCAGACAAAACATACGCGCCACTGGTCGTTGACGCGAATGCTGTGCTGGCCCCTGCGGTTACCCTGCAATGCTTCCAGCTGACTTCCTGGAGGGACACGGAGGTCCGCCAGAGTTGTTGCGGCATGCAATGGCAGCAGTTTTCTTCTGCTCACCCGCTCGATATTACCGAATCGCTTAGCGGGTCTGCTGTAAAACAGAGCCTCGGTGTCGGCGCAGGCAAACGAGCGAATCATGCGGAATATTGATCCGCGATAGAGGTTCCATCAAACGGAATATCCGTCTAGGAGGGTCGGAGTCCAGGCCGCACCCGACGGTTAGACGTCCGTCCTTTCCCGGCTGTGTTGCGCTGATTCCGAAAAAATACATATTTTTCATGTATATGCGCTAAAAACGAAAATATTTACGCATTTATTGAAACAAATTCGAAACATCTCTATAGTCCGCGCCGGTTTCGTAGATATGTTTTGAAGGATTTATGCGTAAATTATTTGCTCTTGGTTTCGGTGTTGCCCTGATCGGTTCGGCCTCTGCTGCGGTAGCGGGCGAGCACAGTGTTGGTGCGGGTTACGGCTCGATCGGCGATGGCGATTTCGCCTGGAATTCGCCCGTGATTTCTTACGGGTACAAGATCAGCGATAACCTTGCGGTCGATCTCACCGCGCAGGGTTTCGGAGCCGACGACGGCGATTCGTTCAGCAACGCTGCGGGCGTGGGCAGCTATAACCTCGAGCTCGATCTGGCGCTCACCTTCCGAGTCAAGGGCGGCATCACCACCCAGCAAGGGCATTTCCTCTATGCGTCCGCCGGTTACGCATACGCCGAAGGATCAGGCGACATCGTCCTGCTGCCTGTGGGTGGCGGAGCGGGCCTCAACTTCTCGGAAAATGACTCGATCGACGGCGCGGTTGCCGGCGTAGGCGGCGATTTCAAAATTTCCGATCGCTGGGGCTTTGAAGCCAGCTATCAGCGGGGCCTTGGCGACCTCGACGGCGGCAATCTGTGGACCGGCACGCTGAGATACCGGTTCTGAGCTGATCAGGGCTCTGATCGCCAGACGCGCGTGGGGGCTTCGGCCCCCACTTCGTTTTCACCCCCGCGAGTGCGGGCGTCAGATCAGCCGAACTCGATGATCGGTTGATCCACCATCAGGCTCTCGCCCTGCTTCGCC
>CAZVMA010000287.1:0-4103 GCA_964628545.1 uncultured Pseudomonadales bacterium
GCCGCTATCAGGCGCTGCCGTCGGGCGACGTCCTGCTGCGCAACGCCACGGTGCTGGTGGGCGACGGCTCTCGCCTCGAGGCCGCCGACGTACTGCTGTCGGGCGGTCGGATCAGCGCCGTGGGCGAGGATCTGGAACACGCTTCCGCGGAAACCATCGACGCAACCGGACGCTGGATCACGCCCGGGCTGATCGACGTGCATTCCCACCTCGGCGTCTACCCGACCCCCGGAACCGCTTCCCATCAGGACGGCAACGAAATGACCGGCGCGGTCACCGCCGAAGTCTGGGCGGAACACTCGGTCTGGCCGCAAGACCCCGGCTTTGCTACCGCACTGGCGGGGGGGGTGACCAGTCTGCAGGTGCTGCCGGGCTCCGCCAACCTGATCGGGGGCCGCAGCGTCACGCTGAAGAACATTCCCGGCCGCAGCGTCATGGAAATGAAGTTTCCCGGCGCGCCGCACGGGTTGAAGATGGCCTGCGGCGAGAACCCGAAGAACGTGTACGGCAGCCAAGGGCAAGCCCCGGCCACGCGTATGGGTAACGTCGCAGGGTTCCGGGCGGCGTGGGCCAAGGCGGCGAAGTATCGGAAGGATCGAGACGAGGCGGCGCGCGGCGAGGGCGAGGCGCCCGCACGCGATCTGCAGCTGGAAACCATGGCCCTGGTGCTCGACGGCGAGATCCTGGTGCATAACCACTGCTATCGCGCCGACGAGATGGCGGTCATGCTGGATCTGGCCCGAGAGTTCGACTTCCGGATCACCGCGTTCCATCACGCGGTCGAGGCCTACAAGATCAGCGACTTGCTCGCCGAAGCAGGCACCTGCTCTGCGGTCTGGGCCGACTGGTGGGGGTTCAAGATGGAAGCGCTGGACGGCATTCGAGAAAACGCCGCCTTGCTGGATCGGGCGGGCGCCTGCGCGATCATCCATTCTGACTCGGAAGCGGGCATCCAGCGCCTGAATCAGGAGACCGCGAAGGTGCTGGGTGCAGCGGCCAGAGCCGGCATCGACATCGCGCCGGAACGCGCGATCATGTGGCTCACGCTGAACGCCGCCCAGGCACTCGGCATCGATAACGAAACCGGCACGTTGGCTGCCGGGAAGATGGCCGATGTGGTGGTGTGGAACGGCAACCCATTCAGCGGCTATGCCGCAGCGGAACGGGTTTACGTCGACGGCGCGCTCGCCTTCAGCCGCGGCCAGGACGGTGTTGCCCCAGTCACCGACTTCAGTCTGGGCCAGAGCGCAGCGCTCGCAACCGACGCAGCCAGCGGCAATTCCTCCGAGGGCGGACGACCGGCGCCAAAGCCCGAGCTTATGCCCTACTCCGACGCCAGCCGCTGGCAGTCGGCGCATCAACGGATGACTGCTGCATTCGCGCGCCTCGGCGAAGCCGGTCGGGATGAACCGACTACAGATAAGACGGCGCCGGATGACGGCGATCCGGCGGGCAGCGTTGCCGCCAGCCCAACCTATGCCCTCATCGGCGCCCGCGTACATACCGTCGGCAGCGCCGGCACGCTTGCCGCCGGTACGCTGGTGGTGGCAGACGGCAAGATTCGCTCGGTGTTACAGACCGCTCCAGGCGCGGCCGAGCCGGACGGAACCATCGGTATCGATGCCAGCGGCCTGATCGTGACGCCCGCTTTTTTCGCGCCGACCGGCCAGATCGGTCTTGGCGAGGTCGGCTATGGCGGCGATCCAGGCGATGCGCTGCAGCGCGGCGATCAGTTCACCGCCGGGTTCGATATCGCTGACGCGTTCAACCCGCGCTCGCTGCAGGTGACCGAGAATCGCGTTGAGGGGGTATTGCACGCGGTGCTGGTACCGGTACCTGGTGAACCCGATCAGGGCCACTCCGCCGGGCGCGTACTGAGCGGTATGGCCGCAATCGCCAATCTGGGCGCACCCGAAACCGACCCGGCGCGGGGCGTGGCGGTCGTAGCTACCCTGGGCGAGAACGGCAGCTATCTGGCCGGCGGTTCCCGCACGGCTGCGCTGCTGGAATTGCGGGCAGCACTGGATGACGCCCGCGACTATCGCCAGCACCAGTCCGAGTGGCGCGCCGGCGCGCGGCGCGAGTACCGATTCGGGCCGGAGGATCTGGAGACCCTGGTCAGCGTTCTGGAACGACGCGTCCCGCTGCTCGTGAACGCTAACCGGGCCAGCGATATCCGCGCCGTGCTGGAGCTCGCGCGCGCCTACAACGTGCGCGTCGTCATTCAGGGCGGGGCCGAGGCGTGGCTCGAGGCCAAAGCTCTGGCGGCGGCGGCCGTGCCGGTGATTCTCTCGCCACTGATCAATCTGCCGAACACGTTCGACCACCTCTACGCTTGGCGGGGCAGCGCCAACGTACTCGCCTCAGCGGGCGTCCCAGTCGCGTTCACCGACTACGATGCCGAAGGCCACAACGCCCGCAACCTGCGTCAGGTCGCGGCCAATGCTGTCGCAGACGGCATGGACTGGGAGCTTGCGCTGCGAGCCGTCACGCGGACCCCGGCGGAAATCTTTGGCGTGGCGGACAGCATCGGCAGTCTGGAAGCGGGTCGGCAGGCCGACTTCGTCGTTTGGGCCAGCGACCCGCTGGAGCCCGGCAGCTTTCCCGTAGCGGTCGTGAGTGGTGGGCAGATGTTGCCGCTGGCTACCCGGCAGACGGCACTGCGCAACCGCTACCTGGATGCCGCGGGCTCTGTTCCGCCCGCGTGGCGTTCAAGCCAGTAGTGCGCCCCGCGAGGCTAGCAGCGCGAACGCCGGGAGGGCAGCGAGCAACGCGTCAACCCGGTCGAGGACGCCCCCGTGTCCGGGGAGCAACGCGCCGGAGTCCTTGACTCCGCGCTGACGCTTGAGCGCGCTTTCGAACAGATCACCGAAGATGGACAGCACCACCAGCGCGGCGACCACCGGCGCCCAAGTCAGCACGGGGCGACCCAGCACCGACAGCGGCAAGAGCGTAACCGCCCCCGCCAGCAGCAGGCCACCAACCGCCCCAGCCCAGGTTTTGCCCGGGCTGACCGCGGGCGCGAGCTTGCGTCGACCAAACCGGCGCCCCGCGAAATAGCCGCCGATATCGGCGCCCCACACCAGCAGAAACAGCCATACCAGCCAATGGGCACCATCCGGCTGTGCGCGAATCACGATCAGGCCGAGCCAAGCCGCCACCAACAGCAGAATGCCGAGCAGCAGAACGGGCGCCCCCGATAGCCAGCGCCATCCAGTCGGGTAACCGATCACCAGGGTGATTGCGCCGAACCAACCCAGTAAGGCCAGGCCCAGAACCACATCGTGCACGCTGCCCATCTGCCAGAGCAGCGCCATCGCCGCAGCGGTCAGCAGCACATAGCCCGCACGAGCGGCTGGTCGCTGGAGACCGCCCAGTGCCGACCACTCCCATGCACCCAGCAGGACAATGGCCCCGAACAGCAGGGCGAAGTAGGACAGCGCGAGGAGATAGATACCGCCGAAAACCAGCGGCAATAGGAGCAGCGCAGTGATGATTCTCGCCCGCAGCACGGGCCGCGCTCAGGGGCGAGCGCCGAAACGGCGCTGACGAGAACGAAACCAGTTCGTAGCGGCGCGCAATTCGGCAGGTCCGAAATCCGGCCAAAAGTGATCGGAGAAATACAGCTCGCTATAGGCGAGATCCCACAGCAGGAAGTTGCTGATGCGCGGATCGCCACCGGTGCGGATGCACAGGTCCGGGGGCGATGTGCCTTCCAGAGCCATGCGCCCCGCAAACAGCGCCTCGTCGATGTCCTCCGGGTTCAGCCGTCCGGCCGCGGCATCCCGTGCCAGCGCGCGCGCCGCTTCAACGATGTCCCACCGACCACCGTAATTCACCGCAATGTTCAGGCGCAGGGCGGTATTTGCTGCAGTGCGATCTTCAGCCGCAATCATCAGCGACCGGACGTCAGGGTCGAATCGCTCTAGCTCGCCGATGAAACGCAGTCGCACACCGCGCGCATGCAGTTCGTCGATGTCGCGCTCGAGGAAACCCTTCAGCAGACTCATCAGCAGACGCACTTCGCGACGGGGGCGCTGCCAGTTCTCGGTGCTGAACGCAAACAACGTCAGAATCTCGACGCCAGCGTCCGCGCAAGCTTC
>CAZVMA010000288.1:0-4084 GCA_964628545.1 uncultured Pseudomonadales bacterium
ATCACGCCCCTACCCGGCGCCACGCCGCTCAAGCCCGGCTCTGCGACCAGACCCTTTTTCGGTGTAAGGCCAGCGCTGGTCGATGAACACGGGAAAATCATCGAAAGCGTCGAGGCGCGCGGCAATCTGGTCATCACGCACACCTGGCCAGGACAGATCCGCACTGTTTACGGCGACCACCAGCGCGTGATCGACACGTACTACAAGGCCTATCCTGGCTACTACTTCACAGGCGATGGCGCGCGACGCGACGCCGATGGGTACTACTGGATCACAGGACGCGTTGATGACGTCCTGAACGTCTCGGGGCACCGAATTGGCACAGCCGAAGTCGAGAGCGCGCTGGTGCTGCATCCGTCTGTGGCCGAGGCCGCCGTGGTCGGCTACCCACACCGGATCAAAGGCGAAGGTATCTACGCCTACGTCACGCCAATGGCTGGCCGCGCCTACGATGCGGCCAACCTGCGCGAAGAGTTGATGGCAATGGTCAGAAAGGAGATCGGCCCGATCGCCAAGCCAGACGTCATTCAGTTTGCGCCCGGCCTGCCAAAGACGCGATCCGGCAAGATCATGCGCCGGATCTTGCGCAAGATTGCCGCGAACGAACTGGACAATCTGGGGGATACCACAACGCTGGCGGATCCCGCGGTCGTCGAGGATCTGGTCGCGCATCGAGTCCTGCCAGAGTAAGCCGGTCGGGCACAGACCATGACGATGCCCTCGACATTGGAGGCAGCCCAGCTGGTCCGCACCGGAGAACTCGGAGCTGAGGAGCTGGTGCGCACGGCACTGGCTGCCATCGAGCGCGCCAATCCGGTTCTGAACGCATTCGTTCATCTGGATATCGAAGGGGCGATTGCGACGGCTCGGGCGGTTGATCGAACGCGCGCCAAGTCAGGCGCCGAAGCGCTGGGCCCGTTGGCCGGCGTCCCATTTGGCGTCAAAGATCTCGAGGACTGTGCGGGCATGCCGACGACCCGCGGCTCGCGCTGGTTCACCGGGCGCGGACCGGTTGCCGCCGACGATATTCACGTCGCGAGGCTCCGCGCGGCCGGCGCCATACCATTGGGCAAGACCGCGGCACCTGAGTTCGGAGCCTGGGCGTACACCGCCAGCCCGGCTCTCGGGGTAACCCGAAACCCGTGGCATCCGACCTGCACCCCGGGCGGCTCCAGCGGTGGCTCCAGCGCTGCGGTCAGCGCGGGCCTGGTGCCGTTCTGTACCGCAAGCGACGGCGGGGGTTCGATCCGGACACCTGCAGCGTTCACCGGGCTCGTGGGGCTTAAGAGCACCTACGGCCGAATTCCCACGCTCGGCGCCACACATCTGGCCCAGAACGCCGTGGTGGGTTCGCTGACAACCACGGTGGCGGATACGGCGCGCCTGCTGGATGTCATGGCGGGCCCGGATCCGCGGGACAGAACCTGTTTGCCGCCGCCGGGGCTGACCTACGAATCGGCACTGACCAGGACGACCTGCCGGGGGCTGCGTGCCGCCTGGACGCTTGACCTCGGCTTCGCCCGAGTGGATCCGGAAATTGCGCGCATCACCGAGACGGCCGCGCGTCGCTTCATGGCGGCCGCCGAGCTCGCCCCGATCGATGCAGCGGTTACGCTCGACGACTACATCGCCATCTATGCGCGCCTCGAGGGCGCCGACAAGTTCGTCGGCCTCGATCCAGCGCTCTGGCAGGAACGGCTGCATGAACTGGATCCACTCGTCGCGCCGGGCTTCGCGCAGTCGCGCGAGGTAACGCTACCCAAGGCCGCACGGATCGAAACCCAGCGTCGAACGCTCGTGCATCAGATGGCAACCTGGTTCGACAAATTCGACCTGCTGCTGACGCCCATGATTGGCATGCCCGCCTTCTCGGCTGAGGGACCAATGCCAACCGAAATCAACGGCGAGCCCGTGCACGGCGGCATGGCCGTCATCCACGGCATGCTCGCAAATCTTGTGAACCTGCCCGCCATCAGCGTACCTGCCGGACTGACCGGATCGGGTCTGCCGGTCGGCCTGCAAGTCATCGGCCCCCGGTTCCGGGAAGACCTGCTGCTCGCCACGGCGCATCAATACGAGTTGGCCCATCCCTGGCCGCGACATGCACCAGCCGGCTCCCTTGATGATCGATGACGGCTACGTCGTGATCTTCGTCAGCTCGCGCACGGGCGAAGACGAGTCCGGGTACGCCCGAATGGCAGACAGAATGGCGCATCTCGCGGCAGCAGAACCCGGATTCGTGGCGATGCACAGCGCAAGGAATCTCGACGGCAGCGGAATCACCGTCTGTTTCTGGCGCTCCGAGGCCGCAATTGCCAGTTGGAAACGGAATGTCGACCACCAGGCTGCGCGGGAGCTAGGCCGGACGCGCTGGTACGCTGACTACGACGTGACGGTCGCCCGAATCGAGCGACGCTACTCAAGCAACCCTCGCTAGCCAAGCGCCTCCGACGGGCTACTCGTCGAACGCAGCTTTGTACAGCGGACGCGGCTACCCCTCAGACACGCATGCGCACGGAGTCAAATATGGAAACTGTTGTCGTTCAGGACTTGGGCGCAATCCGGGTCATCTCGCTCAACCGCCCGGAAGCACTGAATGCCTTCAGCGGGCTCTTGATGGACGAACTGACTGATTCGTTTCTGGAGGCCGGGAACGCAGCCACCGTCAAGGCCGTGATCCTGACCGGCAGTGGACGCGCATTCAGCGCGGGCGCCGACCTCCAGGAAATGGGGCGTTCAACCTATCGTCCGCGCCACGGCTTTGCGGGCCTCATGACGGCCCTGATCGACTTTCAAAAGCCCTTCTTCGTCGCCGTAAACGGTTTGGGCGTCGGTGTTGGCGCCACCATCTGCGGGCTCGCGGACTTTGTGCTGATGGCCGACCACGCCCGGTTACGGTGTCCATTCTCTGCCCTCGGGCTGACCGCCGAAGCAGCCAGCACGCTCACCTTCCCCGCACTGATGGGCCGCCAGCGCGCAACGTGGTTCCTGCTCTCGGCGGAATGGATGGACGCATCAGAGTGCCTGTCTGCCGGACTGGCCATGGAGGTCGTGCCGCGGGACCAGCTTCTGGACCGGACGCTCGATCGCGCCCGCGTGCTTGCGGCGCTACCGCTGGCATCACTGGTACAAACCAAGTCGCTCATCATGGAGCCGCTGAAGCCGCAGCTCCGTGCCGTAGCCGACCGGGAAAACGCAGCGCTGAACTCGATGGTGGGACAGCCCGCCAATCGGGAGGCGCTGAATGCGTTCCGCGAAAAGCGCGCGCCGAATTTCTCCGGCCTCTGAAGGAGGGCTCGCGGGTCGTGCATCCGAGGACGCGCGACCCGCGAAGACGACTCAGGCGTTTGCCGCGTAGTTCGGCACTTCCTTCATCGACAGCTTGATGCGGCCCCGCTGATCGACGTCCAGCACCACGACATCGACCATCTGGCCTTCCTTCAGGAAGTCCGAGACGTTCTCGACGCGCTGGTCGGCAATCTGCGAGATGTGCAGCAGTCCATCTTTGCCGGGCAGGATGTTTACGAACGCGCCGAAATCGACGATTCGCTCTACCCGGCCGTGATAGATGCGGCCCACTTCCGCTTCTGCGGTGATCGACATGATCCGCGCGACGGCGGCTTCCATGGCCGACGCGTCGGCCGCATAGATGCGCACGCTGCCGTCGTCCTGGATATCGATGTCAGCGCCCGTCTCCTCGACAATCGATCGAATGGTGGCGCCGCCCTTGCCGATGATGTCGCGGATCTTGTCCGTCGGCACCTGCAACACTTTCATTGCCGGGGCGTTTTCCGAGATCTTGTCGCGCGGTCGATCGAGGACCTTCGCCATCTCGCCCAGAATATGCAGACGTCCGTCCAGCGCCTGATTCTCATCACCCAGGATATCGGTCAACACGGCGTACCGGTTGCCTTCCTTCACCAGCCCCATCGCCACACCGGCCACCGGCGCGGACAGCGGCACGCCGGCATCCATGAGCGCCAGCGAGCTGCCGCATACCGACGCCATCGAGCTCGATCCGTTCGATTCGGTGATTTCCGAAACAACGCGCAGGGTATACGGAAAGTCATCCACGGCAGGCAGC
>CAZVMA010000289.1:0-4084 GCA_964628545.1 uncultured Pseudomonadales bacterium
TGAATGCCGGCTGCAACGACATGGGCGGCACGCTGATGAACGAAAGCATCAGCCGGGCCGCCGGCACCAGCCACGGTCAAGAAACCACGCCTACGGAAATGCGCGCGATGATCGAGGCTTGCGGGCGGGTGCCGCGTCAGCGCACCACCGCCTACGGCGAGGTCAGCGAGGAGCGCATCACCGCCGGCCTGAACGCGGCCGACATCACCGAAATCGTGAATACGCCAGCGCGGCGCTATGAGCGCCGGCGCGACCGCGATCTGGTGCGCAACGATCTGATTGCCGTGTCGTCCGACGACTGAGGCGGCTCGTCAGGTCGGGCCTGTGGGCCTAACAGCCCACATCCCAACCGGGCAACGCCGACGTCACGACACCGCACGCCGTGGCCGCGGCAAACCCGCTTCGGCCTTGACGCGCGGGCGCGCACGTACCGAACCCAGCGCGACCAGCAGCGCCGCGACATAGGGCACCGCCATCACCGCCAGGGCGATGGCGGCCAGCACTTCTGCAGGATCGTCATACGCAGTCACCACGCCGAGGCCGATCAGCGCCCCGGCGCTAAGCAGCAGCAGCACCAATTCCGCGCGCACCATACCGAGCGCAGCGGTCCACGGGGCACCGGGCTCGCACTTGGGGGTGCGCACAAACGGCAGCTTGCGCGTGGCGAGCCCCACCCACACCGCCTTGCCGACCACGAAAGCGAGCGACAGACCGGCCAATGCTGCGCCGCCGACACCCGAGCCGGTTGCCCGCACGCGATAGCGGTGCAGGACGACGGTCTTCACGGTCTTGACGCCAAAGATGGTGATGACCACCAGCGAGAACGCGGCCAGCGGCACGTCGAACTGACGCGGATCCCACATCACCAGCGCGGACCAGAGCAGTCCCAGTACGCCGAACATGAGGCCGAGCGCATCAGCGAACCAGGGCAGCCAGCCGGCCACGAAGTGATAGCGCTGACCCGGTGACAGGGCCTTGCCGCGCCCCAGCAGCTGGCGGACGTGACGCTTCAGAATCTGCATGCCGCCATAGACCCAGCGATAGCGCTGGTCCTTGTACGCGGCATAGGTGTCGGGCATCACGCCGCGACCCAGACTTTCCGGCAGGTACACCGCACGCCAGCCGCGCTCGAACAGCCGCAGACCGAGCTCGGTATCCTCGGTGATGCACCACTCGGCCCAGCCGCCGACCGCTGCGAGCGCGCTGCGCCGCACGATGCACATGGTGCCGTGCTGGATGATGGCGTTGTGTTCGTCACGCTCGACCATGCCGATATGGAAGAAGCCGCGATACTCCTCGAAGCACATCTGCTTGAACGTGCTCTCGTCGCCATCGCGATAATCCTGCGGCGCCTGCACCAGCGCGACCCTGGGGTCGGCAAAGACCGGGATCGCGCGGCGCAGCCAGTGCGGGGCCACCTGATAGTCGCTGTCGATCACGGCCACATAGGCGGCATCGGGGTCGGTCAGCTCCAGCGCCAGATTCAGGGCGCCGGCCTTGAAGCCCTGCACGCCGTCGAAATGGTAGAACCGGAATCGGGCGCCCAGCCGCTGGCAATGCGCTTCCACCGGGCGCCAGGTTGCTTCGTCCGGCGTGTTGTTATCGAGGACAATGACCTCGAAATCCGGGTAATCGAGCGCAGCCAGGGCATCGAGCGTCTCGATCATCATGTGCGCGGGCTCGTTGTAGCAGGGCACATGGATCGAAACCCTGGGACAGACCGCCGGATCACCCACCGGCAGCGCGCGCCGGTTGCCGCGCCAGAGACTCAGCACCCACTCCACGGTCTCGGTCACCAGCAACAGAGCCGTAAACAGCAGCGCGGGCGCAAGCAGAAACAGGGCCACCAGCGTTTCCCAGTCCAGGTATACGAACGAGGTCGCCTCGACCACAAACAGTGCACCGGTCGCCACCAGCGCTGCGGCGAGGCTCATCAGCAGGTCGCCCGGCAGGCGCACGGGCGGCAGAAACAGCATGACGAGCATACCCAGGGCGACGGTGATCAGCGCCGCCGCGCTGGCGTACACGGGCCAGTGGGGAAACGACGTCAGATCGCCGCTGAAAGCGAACTTGGGGTTGCGGTCGACGTCGAAGACGCCCCAATACGCGCCTACCGCGCCTTCTTGCGCCTCTTTCCAGGGCTGGTCGTAGGCCTCCATGACGTAGTAGTCGATGTCTTCCGCTTTCGCCATGGCGAGAAAATTACGCAGGAAATGCGCCTCGCGCGTCGCCGAGGGGGCGGCCTTGCCTTTGACCCGACCTTCCGAAGGCCATCCCGCTTCGGCGATGACCACCGGCTTGCCCGGGAAGGTTTCCGACATCACGCCGTGCCAGTACTGGATATGGCCCACCGCATCGCGCGAGCCCACGCCTTCCCAGTAGGGCAGCACGTGCGCACCGATGAAATCGCTGGCATCGGCAAGTACCGGGTTGTCCAGCCAATTGTTCCAGACGTCGGCGGTGCCGACCTGAATGTCCGGGTTGCGAATACGGGCGCGAACTTCGCGGATGTAGGCCGCCACTTCGGCCGCTGTCAGCTCGCCGCGGAGAATCACCTCGTTGCCGACAAACACCCGATCGATCACGTCATCGTGCCGCCGGATAACGGCTACGCCGCGTTCGATCTCGCGCGCGTTCATCTCGCGATCGTTGCTGAGCCAGAGCCCGAGGGACACTTTCAGGCCGTATTGGCGCGCGACCTGTGGCACCTGGTCCAGCCCGCGATCCACCGAGTAGGTGCGCACCCGCCGGGTGTAGCGCGAGAGGTGGGCAAAGTCGGCGTGAAGCACTCGCTCGGAGATCGGGGTGTCGAACTGCGCCTCGGTGCGCAGACCACTGGGGTTGTAGGAGAACCCCTGGATGCGCCCTTTCCAGTCGGGGGCCGGCAGCGGCTCGTCAATCGCGTACCAGAGACATCCCGCAGCCAACGCCACACACAACAGGGCGATGAGTCGCTTCATAGATTTGCCTGAACTACCTTCGAGCCCCGAACCCCCACGGTCCGCCCAGCCGATGCACGTTCCGCGCCAGTTCTGTGCAAGGCGCGTTCAAGGCGAGCCGGCGCGAGCGGGCGCACCCTAAACCGCGTTTGTGTCTTGCGCAAGCGGATGTTTCACTGGTCTGCGGGTACCGCCTTGCCAGCGGGCCCATACAATCGAAGCGCGGGCGCCGGCAGGTCATGCACCTGTTTCGTGCGTGGCTTCAAAGTTAGTGCGATCGCGCGCACCATGAAGGTGCCGCGCCTTGGTTACCAAGCGCTGGACGCCCCGCCGATCCGTGCGGGCGCGTCCCCCGAGGGTAAGCCGAGTCGATCAGCCGAAGACGAAACCGTCGTAGCCCCGGGCGGCCACGCCGTTGCAGATCTCGCGATACGGGCCGACGCCGCCCGCATAGGGCATGAACACCCGCGGCTTGCCGGGCACGTTGGCGCCCAGGTACCACGACCCACCCTCGCCGAACAGCGTCGCTCCGGCAACGTCGTTCACGTGCTGCACCCACCGCTCCTGCGCCTCGGGCATCGCGCTGACGCGGTCGGCACCCTGTTTTTGCATGTGGGCCAGCAGATCGGTTACCCAATCCACATGCTGCTCGATCGACACCAACATATTCGACAGCACCGAGGGACTGCCCGGGCCGGTGATGGTGAACAGGTTCGGGAAGCCCGCAACCATCAGGCCAAGGTAGGTCCGGGGGCCGGCGTCCCAGGCATCGGCCAGCGCCAGCCCGTCTGCGCCCCGGATGTCGATGCGCCCCGGTCATGGCGTCGAAGCCGGTCGCCAGCACCAGCGTATCAAGCGGATAGTGCCCGTCACGGGTCTTAACCCCCGTAGCCGTGACGCGAAGGATCGGGTTTTCGGCCACGTCGACCAGAGTGACATTCGGGCGGTTGTAGGTCTCGTAGTAGTTCGAGTCGACGCAGATGCGCTTGGTGCCGATCGGGTGGTCGGTGGGGCACAGCGCTTCGGCGGTCACCGGGTCGCGCACGATGCTGCGGATCTTGGCGCGCACGAAGTCGGCCACGATGCGATTGGTTTCGCGGTTGATCAGACTGTCGGCAATCGCGCCCATGAAGCGTGCGCCGCCG
>CAZVMA010000290.1:0-4038 GCA_964628545.1 uncultured Pseudomonadales bacterium
GGGATCGACACCCTCGACGAACGCCCGAACCAGATCGCGCAAATCAATGCCCTAACCGCGGTGTTGCGCGAACCAGACGGCGTGGCCTGGCTCACCGACGATTTGATCGTCACCGCCAACGAGGGCGATCTGGATGGCGGCAGCCGTGGTTTCACCGTATTCAACACAGACGGGCTGGTGGTCTACGAATCAGGCAACATCCTGGACCAGATCGCTGCCCGGGTGGGCCACTACCCAGACCGCCGATCCGACGCGAAGGGTATCGAACCGGAGAACGTCGCAGTCGGCAGTTTCTCGGGCGATGACTTCCTGTTCGTCAACTCCGAGCGCGCAAGCCTGGTCTATGTGTTCGACGTGAACGACCCCGTTGCGCCGCTGTTCACGCAGGTGCTGCCCGCTGCGCTGAGCCCCGAGGGCGTGATCGCCGTGCCGTCGCGCCGGCTACTGATCACCGCCAGCGAGGTGGACGATCGCGCCGGCATCGTGCGCGCAGCCATTGGCATTTACGGCTATCGCAATAGCGCAGCAACCTATCCGAGCATCGCTTCTGCAGACCGGACGGACATGACCCCGATTCCGTGGGCCGCCATGTCCGGACTCGTCGGTGACCCCATGGATGCGGAAACCCTGTACGGCATCGAGGACAGTTTCTACCGCAGCAACCGGATCTTTACGCTCGATCTGTCGACGCGCCCGGTCACGCTCAATGCCGAGATCAGCATTAAGGACACCAACAATGTCTTCGCAGCAACGCCCGTAGTCACGGTTCCCGATCCGTCGGTGGCCAGCAACCATCCCTCGCGGGTGGCCGTCTTCGATCAGCGCGATCTGCAGCTGCTGATCAACGCCGACAAGACCGTCAACATCGACCCAGAGGGCATCGCCAAGGCCAGCGACGGTGGCTTCTGGATTGCGTCCGAGGGCAACGGCTCGGTCGCCGCGGCAGAGGCTGGTAGACCGATCCTGAGTCTGAACTTCATCTTCAAGACCGACGCGAACGGCGCGATTCAGAACGTCATCCGGCTGCCGGACAACGTGAATGCAGCACAGTTCCGGTTCGGATTCGAAGGCGTCGCCGAGGCCGGCGGCAAGCTGTACGTCGCATTCCAGCGGCCGTGGACCGTGCTCGGCGACGCGCTGGATCGGGTGCGTATCGGCGTGTACGACATCGCGGCCGGAACCTGGTCATTCCTGCTCTCTCCGCTGGACGCCGTTGCCTCCCCGAACGGCGGCCCGACGCGCGCATCAAGCGCCTCTACAAGATCGACGTGGACGGTGTCGCCGCCGGCGGCACGCTCACCAAGACGCTGGTGCGCGATCTGCTGGCTCAGGGCGACCTGACCGCCACGGGCGGATTGCCGCCGGAGAAGATCGAGGGCTCGGCGATTACCCTGGACGGTATCGTCTGGGTGGTCAACGACAACGACGGTGTCGAAATCAACAGCGGCGAAACGCAGCTGATCGAGCTCGACACCGTGACCGCGCTCGAAGCCGAGGTGCCTGCCACCTGACGGCCCGATCGGCGTCCAGGCCGGCGCGCGTCAGCGCGCGCCCGGCTGGGCGCCGTCTTATCCAAGCAGTTCATCTTCCTCGCGCAGCCGGGGCACGCCAAACAGCGCCGGGTACCGCCCCTGCTTGTCGGCGTAGAACGCGCGGATGATATTCATGTCCGCGACCACATCACCGGTGGGGTCGAGTCGGGGACCGAGACCGCCGCGCCGCCGCGCATAGTCCAGGTAACCGAGCACCAGCGGCACCTTGGCCAAGCGGGCAATATGGTAGAAGCCCGAGCGCCAGTAGTGGCTGTGGCTGCGGGTCGCCTCCGGCGGCACCGTGACCACCAGATCGCCGCCCTGGGCAAACGCCGCGACTGTTCCATCCACCATGTTGGTGCGCCGGTCGCGCTGGATCGCAATGCCGCCCAGCGCCCGAAACAGCGGGCCGAGCGGCCAGATGAACAGCGACGCCTTGCCCATCCAGCGCAGGTCGACGTCGACCGACCAGGCGAGGGCAAGCAGCCAGATGAAATCCCAGTTCGAGGTGTGCGGCGCTGCGATCAGGACATAGCGCCGCCCGTCCGGCACCCCCGTCTCGAGCGACCAGCCGCCCAACCGAAGCAAGGCCCGCGCCAGCGCGCGCCGGATGCCAAAGTGTCGAACCGCTGCGCCCTTCGCCATGCCGCCCTTCCCCGAATCGGTCGCGCACTGTAGCGCATGCCGCTGGAGAGGTGTGCCGCGCGCGCGACGAGTGGTAGCCTCCGGCCCCATCCGGCCCCATCCGGCCCCATCCGGCAAACTGGCGGGGCTGCGATACTGAATGCGCAGAGGAGGGGAAGCAGATTGGCGGACATCAGGGCTGAGAATATCGACGAAGGGGTCGGTCAGACCCGCGTGCGAGGCTTTTGTGCAGCCGGTTTCGAACCGGTGCTGGATGCGTTCCGCGAGAATTTCGCGTCACGCGGTGAGGTCGGCGCCAGCGTGTCGCTGTCGATCGGCGGCGTCACGCAGGTCGACCTTTGGGGCGGGACGGTCCGGACCCCTGGGGCGAGCGATGCGGGCTCGGCGCGAGACGCGGGCACGGCGGGCGAAACGGCCCCTGCGGCGCCCTGGAATCCCGACACCCTGGTCATCGTGTTCTCCTGCACCAAGGCCGCGACGGCGCTGGCTGCCCACGTGCTGATCGACCGGGGTCTGCTGGATCCCGATGCCCCGGTCACCGAGTACTGGCCCGAATTCGGGGCAGCCGGCAAGGAAGCCGTGACCGTCGCCATGATGCTGAACCACAGCGCCGGCGTACCCGCGCTGCGCGCGCCCGTGCAGCAAGGCGGCTTCCTCGACTGGGACTACATGGTCCAGCGGCTGGCCGCGGAAGCGCCGTTCTGGGAGCCCGGTACCCGTAACGGCTATCACATGTCGACCTTCGGCTGGACGGTCGGCGAACTGGTGCGCCGGGTCAGCGGCCGGTCGCTCGGCACCTTCTTCCGGGAGGCCATTGCCGAGCCCCTGGGTCTCGATTTCTGGATCGGCCTGCCCGACGAGCACCATGCGCGCGTCTCCGGCATGCTGCCCTGGCTGCCCGAGCGAGGCGCGCCGATACCCGCCTTCACGCGTGCGCTGCAGCTGCGACTGAAAGACCCGGAGCCCTCGCTTCAGTATTTGGCGCTGATGAACACCGGGGGGCACCGGTCGGACACGCCCGCGGCCTGGCGCGCAGAGTTTGGCGGCGGCGGCGGCATGGCGAACGCCCGAGCGCTGGCCGGCATGTATACCCCGCTCGCCAACGGCGGCGTGCACAACGGTGTGCGCATCGTCAGCGCCGACCAGATCGAGCGCATGCGCGCCGTGTCAGTGGCCACCCAAGTGGACGCTACGCTGCTGATGCCCACGCGCTTCAGCCTCGGCTTCATGCGCTCGATGGACAATCGCCGACGCCCGGCGGGACACATGGAGTCCATGATCCTCGGCCGCAGCGCCTTCGGGCACGCCGGCGCGGGCGGCAGCGTCGGCTTCGCCGATCCTGAGGTGGGGCTCGCCTTCGGCTATGCCATGAACCGCATGGGCGCCGGCATTCTGCTGAATGAGCGCGGCCAGGCGCTGGTGGACGCTACCTACCGCGCTCTGGGCTTCCCCGGCACAGCGGCACCCAAGGGGGCCTGGGTACCGAACCGCTGGGGCCCCGATGCCCGAACAACAGCCCTTTAAACAGGAGCACGCCATGCCCATCGAGCTCGAGTTTCTGTTCGACTTCGGCAGCCCGAACGCCTATCTGTCGCATCTGGTCGTGCCCAGCATCGAGGCGCGTACCGGGGTCAGGTTCACCTACGTGCCGGTGCTACTGGGCGGCGTGTTCAAGGCCACCAACAACGTGTCCCCCGCCGTGTCGCTCGCGGGCATCCGCAACAAGGCCGAATACCAGGAACTGGAGACGCAGCGCTTCCTGCGCCGTCACGGCATCACCCGCTTCCAGCGCAATCCCTGGTTCCCCGTAAACACCCTGCGCATCATGCGCGGCGCTGAGGCGGCCCGAACGCTGGGGCTG
>CAZVMA010000291.1:0-4020 GCA_964628545.1 uncultured Pseudomonadales bacterium
CGCGCACAGCAGCCAGCCCGCGACCATGATGCCGGCGGCCGGCCATGCGGCGTGCCGAGGCAATGCGAGCGCCGCGAAAACCACCACCGCGCCCGCCAGCACGTAGTAGGCGATGCCGTTCCAGCGTCCCAGCCGGCTGGCGCGCAGCGGCCGCCCCGCCAGCGCGCGTGAATCCAGCGTGTACTGCAGGAAGGCGAGCAGAATCAGGGCCGGTAGGGCCCAGGGCGTCAGGCCCTCCGCAGCTGCTGCGGCAAGCACCAGCGTGACGAAACCGGCGTCTGTGCTGTGGTCCAGAAGCCCGCCTAGGGCCGTGCTTTCGCCGCGGCGTCGTGCGACAGCGCCGTCGAGCACATCCGTCACCACGGCCGCCGTGAACGCGGCGAGCGCCACACCGGGATGACCGAACAGCAGCCCGGCCGCCGCGGGCAACGCCAGCGCTGCCCGCGTCAGGGTGATCAGATTGGCGAGCGTGTACCAGCGTGCCGTCGCTTGTCCCATACGCGCGCTCCCCGGATACTCGGCGCCGTCATGCGCCCGGATCGCTCGGAGGATACCGCAGCGGACGGGCGGCGGGAGGCTTACGCAATGCTCGCCATTACGGGTGCGAATGGACATGTCGGGCGGGCGCTGCTGGCGCGGCTGGCCGCCACCAAGCTGCCGGTGCGAGCTCTGGTGCGCTCTCGGGCGGCGGCGCATGCTCTGGCGCTGGGTTCGCGGCCCGCCGGGACGGACATTCGCGTCACGGATTACGCTGATGTGGATGACATGTCGGCGGCGCTTGCGGGTTGCCGCGCCGTGATCCACCTGGTCGGTATCCTGCGTGAGACGCCCGACAACCGCTACGAGGACGCGCACGAACGCACCGTCAGCGCGTTGCTTGCGGCCGGATTGCGGGCGGGCGTGCGGCAGATTGTTGCGCTCAGCATCCTTGGGGCGGATCAGCATTCGCCGAATGCGTGTCTGCGGTCGCGCGGCCGCGCTGATCAACTGCTGATGACCGCGGCTCTTCCGGGCACCGTGCTGGAGGTGCCGATGGTGCTGGGAGGCGATGATCATGCCTCTCGGGCTCTGGCGGCACGCGCGCGCCGCGCCGTTTCATTCACGTTTCGGGCCAACAGCCTGGAGCAGCCGATCGACATCGAAGACGTGGTGTCGGCGCTGCTGGCGCTCGTGGACCTCGCTCTTTCCGATGTCCCTACCTCGACGCCGCTGGATACTGCCGACGGCGCGCAGGCCGGGGCTCGCTCGCAGCAGTCACAGTGGCCCCGACGACTGCAGCTTGCGGGCCCCGCTGTGCTCACCCGGCGCGCTCTGGTGCACGCGGCGGCCGCGCGCGAAGGCAGACGCACGCGCGTGGTGTCGTTGCCGCTGTCCGCCGCCTATGGTCTGGCCTGGGTGCTCGAGCGGCTGCTGCACGCGCCGCCGGTGACGCGCGCCATGCTGGGTGTGCTCGATCACGACGACCAGATCGACCCGGCGCCGGCGCTCGCCCGGCTGGGCCTGACGCTGACACCGTTGCCGGCCACCCTGGATCGGGTGATGCGGCGGTGAGTAAGGGCGCGATGCTGCGCCGCGCGGCCGCCACGGGTCTGCTGCTGATCGCGGGCATGCAGGCCGCATCGGCATGGCCCGAGCTGCCGGCCGCGACGCCGGCCGCGACGCTGTTCGGCCTGGCGTCCGGTTCGTCGCGCGATCGCCCGGCCGAATCCGAGGCCCCCACACCGGCCTCGGGCACGTCAGTCAACCCGCCCGCCAGTCAGACGCTGCCGCCGGGCTTGGCGCGCATGGCCGCTCGCCTTGGCGTGCCGGCCACCGGGCTCAGCGTCTGGGTGCAGGGCATTGGCGACCCCGCGCCACGGGTTGCGTTCAACGCGGACGAGCCGCGCAATCCGGCCTCGGCGCTGAAACTGGTCACCACCTTTGCGGCGCTGGAGGGGCTCGGCCCCGCCTACACCTGGAACACCGAGGTCTATCTGGGTCGTCCCCTCGGTGCCGCCGGCGAAACCGGCGATCTCTGGCTGCGCGGTGGCGGCGACCCGTATCTGGTGCAGGAAGAGTACTGGAAACTCATTTCCGGGTTGCGGAACCGCGGTCTTGCGCGCATCGAGGGCGACCTGCTGCTCGACGTCTCCCGTTTCGATCTGCCTGCAGAGGATCGCGGTGCATTCGACGGCCAGCCGGATCGCGTATACAACGTGCTGCCGCACCCGCTGCTGGTCAACTTCAATGCGGCAGTGTTTCGCGTCGATGCCCGACCCGATGGCACGGTGGGCGTCGGGCTCGATCCGCCCTTACCCAATCTGCGGGTGGACAATCGGGTGCGCACTGCGACCGGGCCCTGTGCCGGCTATCAGCTGGGCGTCGGAATTGCGGTTCGCGATCCCCTTGCGCGCGATACGGCAGTGCTGGAAGGTCGCTTTCCCGCCGTCTGCGGTGAGTACGAGCTCAGTCGCTCGGTGCTGCAGCCCGAAAGCTATGCCTGGGGATTGTTCAGGCTCTACTGGCAGCAGCAGGGTGGCGCGTTCGCAGGGCGCTGGCGCGTCGCGGAATTGCCCGCGGGACAGCAGCCGTTTTATGTGCACCGGTCGCGGCCGCTGGGTGACCTGATCCGGCTGGTCAACAAGTACAGCAACAACGTCATGACCCGGCACTTCGAGTACGCGCTGGCGGTAGAGCGGTTTGGTGCACCGGCTACGCCCGCGAAGGGCCAGCAGGCGATTCAGGACGTGCTGCGCGAGCGCGGCGTTGATACCGCCGGCTTGATTATCGGCAACAGCGCGGGTCTGGCGCGGGAAACGCGTATCAGCGCGCGGCAGCTCGGCGCCGTGCTGGAGGCGGCCTGGAACAGTCCCTGGATGGCGGAGTACGTCTCGTCGCTATCACTGGCCGGACTCGATGGCACCATGCGCCGCCGGTTGCGCGGTTCGCCCGCGGCGGGCCGCGTGCACGTGAAGACCGGCCGTCTGAACGGCGTCTCGGCTGTCGCGGGTTATGTTGACGCAGCCTCCGGTCAGCGCATGATGGCGGTGCTGCTGGTCAACGCGCCGCAGGCGCATCAGGGGCCTGGCGAGGAGCTGCAGAATGCGTTCCTCGACTGGGTGTACCGCGCACACTGAGCGCTCGTCGCCCGAGCGCCCAGGCTGCCCGCGCTGGCTAGCGAGCGGCGCGCAATGCGGCGATGCGGTCCTCAAGCGGCGGATGCGACCGAAACAGGGCGCCGAGGCCGCCGACCGCGCCGCGCGAGATACCGAACGCGGTCAGCGTGGCCGGCATGGTGCTCGGCAATTCCTGGGCTCGCTTCAAACGCTCGAGGGCCGCGATCATCTTGTCCCGGCTGGCCAAGCTGGCGCCGGCGGCATCAGCCCGGAACTCTCGGCGGCGCGAGAACCACATCACCACCATGCTCGCCAGGATGCCAAGCACCAGCTCGGCAACGATCGTGGTCAGCATGTAGCCGATCCCCAACCCGCGCTCGTTTTTTAGTACTACGCGGTCGACGAACCAGCCGATGATGCGGGCGAAAAACATGACAAAGGTGTTCACCACGCCCTGGATCAGCGTCAGCGTGACCATATCGCCATTGGCAACGTGGCCAATCTCGTGGCCGAGCACCGCCTCAACTTCGTCCGGCGTCATGTTCTCGAGCAGCCCGGTACTCACCGCCACCAGCGCGTTGTTGCGGCTGGCGCCCGTCGCAAACGCGTTCGGCTCGGCGGCCGGGAAGATCGCCACCTCCGGCATGCCGATACCCGCTTTCTCCGCCTGACGCGCGACCGTGTCGAGCAGCCAGCGTTCGGTGGCGTTGCTCGGTGACTTGATGACCTCGGCCCGGGTGGACATCTTGGCGATGGTCTTGGATAGCAGCAGGGAAATGAATGAGCCGCCGAAGCCGAACAAGGCGCAGTAGACGAGCAGGGCGGTCAAGTCCAGATCGACCCCGTTCTGGGCCAGGATGCTTTCGAAACCAAGCAGCCTGAATGTCACGCTTGCGACCAGGATGATCGCGATGTTGGTCGCCAG
>CAZVMA010000292.1:0-4005 GCA_964628545.1 uncultured Pseudomonadales bacterium
CGCGGGTTCGAGCGCCTTCAGACCAGCGAGCACTGCGCGACAGGCGCTCCAGTACAGAGCATCCGCCTCGGCGAGGGCCGCGAAGTCGAGATAACCAAGACGCAGCAGCTGCTCCGCATCGTCTCGGTTTTCGGCCGCGTCATGATAGGCCTCGAGCAGGGCCGCCTGACTGGTCGCCCCCGTGGCCTCGGCGACGATCTCGGCCAGCCGGGTGACCACATGCGGCGTCGAATGCGGGCGTCGCGTGGCTTCCGGCGCGGGCAACGGCGGCGCGTCCGGGCGATGCACACCCAGCACCGGCACGACCAGCACGGAATGATGCGCGGTCAGAGCCCGACCGCTTTCGGACAGCAGAACCGGTTCCGGTACGCCGCGTGCGCGACAGACATCAAGCACCGTATAGACCACCGCGTTGGCGTATTCCGACAGGCCATAGGTGATCGCCGAATCAGCGCTGCCGTAATCGCCACCGTAGTTCACGCCAAGACCGCCGCCGACATCCAGATAGCGCACCGGCACTCCGCGCAGCCACAAATCCGCGTAGATCTGAGTCATTTCGCGCACTGCGCTTTTCAGCGCCTGAATGTCTGCGATCTGGCTGCCCAGGTGAAAATGCAGCAGCTGCAGGGCGGCACGCGCGTCTGTCGCCGCGCCGAGCGAGCGTTGCTCCAGGTCCTGCACCACGCGCACCAGTTCCGGCACTGTGAGCCCGAATTTCGAGCGCGATCCGCCTGATTCGAACCAGCGCCCCGAGCCGCGCGTCGACAGCTTCACCCGCACGCCCATCCGCGGCACCACGCCGCGTTCGGCGCCGAGCGCGGCCAATTCCTGGTACTCGGAGAATTTCTCCATCACCGGCAGCACCTGCTGGCCCAGCAGCTGGCCGGCCAGCATCAGCGACAGCATGGCCGCATCCTTCACGCCGTTGCAGATCAGCAGCCGGTCAATGCCCACCAGCGGCAGCGCCGCGATCAGTTCCGGTTTGGAGCCGCACTCGAGGCCAAGTTGATGAGACGCGCCGGCGTCGAGGATCTCCTCGACCACCTCGCGCAGCTGGTTGACCTTGATGGGATAGATGGCGTGGTAGCGGTTAGCGTAACCCGAGGCAGCGATGGCGTCGGCAAACGCGCCGTTAAGGCGGTCGACCCGGGCCTTCAGGATGTCCTGGAAACGGATCAGCAGCGGCAGCGACAATCCCTCGGCGCGCGCCGCGGCGACCACCCGCGTGATCTCGATCTCGAGGCCTGCGCCCGGCACCGGCCGAGCCACGACGGCGCCAGCGTCGTTGACCGCAAAAAAGCCGTCGGACCAGACCGGCATGCCGTACAGCGCGCTCGCGTCGGCGGACGTCCAGCCCTCTGTTGCAGGAGGGCTCAAGGTTGAGGTGTCGCCGGGGGCGTCCCTTGCGCGTGTGCCGGCGCTGCCTCGCCGGGCGTGTCCTCACGATTTCTGGCGCCAATGCCGCCCAGCAGCTGCCGCAGCACCGCAATGAATTCGAGCGGCTGATCCAGGAACACGTGATGCTGGGCCTCCTCGATGCCGACGGCCGGGAAGTCTTGCGGGACCAGCTCGCGCATGTAATCGAGCGTGCGCGAAGAAAACAGCTCGCTCTGCCTGCCGTAGATCAGCGCCAGCGGCAGGCGCAAGTTCCGATACTCGTCAGGCGTGCGCAGCACGTCCTTCATCACGTTAGGCAGGTCGTCATCGAACTTCCAGGCCCAGCCGCCGCCATCGACGGCCAGCAGCGAGTGCCGCGCGATGTACTCGAGGATGTAGGTGTTCGCGCAGGGCTGCGGCGGCTGCAGGCGAAAGCGCGCCAGCGCGGTGGCGCGATCCGGGTAGGCCTTCGCCCGTCCGCCCATCATGGTGCGCTCCGGCGGCGGGTCGTCCGGGTGGCGAATACCAGAGTCGACCAGCACCAGACCGCCGAACCGGTCCGGAAAACGATTGGCGGCCTTCACCGACATGTAGCCGCCAAAACTGTGCGCAACCAGCACCACGTCGGAACCAAAGCCGGCGTGATCGCAGACCGCGCGAATCTCGTCCGCCCAGGTGCTGCCGTCATACGCGTAGCGATAGTCGGAATCGCCCATGCCGGTGAGGTTCATGGCCGCAATGCGGTATTCGTGCGCCAGCTGCGGGGCGATGAAATCCCACCAGTGGGCGTGGGCGTTCATGCCGTGGATGAGCAGCAGCGGTGGCGCAGCCGCGGGCGCGCCGCCCCAGCGCTGATACACCACGTCGCAGTCGTCAACTTCGACGCGACATTCTTCGTACGGGGTCTCCACCGCGGTGAAGAACCAGTCGGGTATGGACGGCTTTTCCGGCTCCCGATCCCAGCGCGCCATCGCGTTCGTCCTCAGAGTGCGCCAAACCGCTTGAGGTGGTAATCGACGTTGCCGAACAGGGTATCGATGGTGGTCAGACGCTTGAAGTAGTGACCGACCGACAGCTCGTCGGTCATGCCCATGCCGCCGTGCAGCTGCACCGCGCTTTGTCCTACGAAGCGACCGGATTTACCAACCTGCACCTTGAACGCCGATACCGCCTTGCGCGCTTCCGGACCGTACCCCTCGCCAAGCCGCATGGCGGCCATGTACATCAGCGATTTGGCCTGCTCGTGCTCCATGAACATGTCGACCATGCGGTGCTGCACGACCTGGAACGTGCCGATCGCCTGGCCGAACTGTTCCCGCGTCTTGCAGTACTCGACGGTGGTCTTGTAGAGCACCTCCATCGCACCCACCGCTTCCGCGCCAACCGCCAGGATGCCCTCGTCCAGCACCTGTTCCAGCACCGGCAGGGCGCCGCCCAGGGTGCCGAGCAGGGCATCTGCGCCCACGCGGACGTTCTCGAGGTACACCTCGGATGCGCGCAGGCCGTCAACCGTCGGGTAATCACGGCGGGACAGCCCTGCGGCGCCAGCGTCGACGATGAACAGCGAAATGCCTTCCGCCTCACGCTGGCCGCCCGCCGTGCGCGCCGGAACCACCAGGAAGTCGGCTGCCGGCCCGTTGCCGACCACGGCCTTGTGGCCGTTCAGCACGTAGCCGTCGCCGTCGGCGCGCGCCTGCGTGACGACGTCAGCAAGGTTGAAACGGGCCTGGGGCTCAACGTAGGCCAGGGCACCCTGCAGGGAACCGTCGATGATGCCCGCGAGATACCGGGCCTTTTGCGCCGCCGAGCCGGCCAGCTTCAACGCGCCGCCCGCGAGCACCACGGTTGGCACCACGGGCTCCACCACGAGCCCTTTGCCGAACTGCTCGAACATGAGCATCGATTCAATGGCGCCGCCCCCGAAGCCGCCGTCCGCTTCCGCAAAGGGGACACCTAGCCAACCGAGTTCCGCGAAGGTTTTCCAATGCTCGCGGCTGAACCCGTCCGCGCTGTGCACGAGCTTCTGCCGCCGCGCGAAGTCGTAGTCGTTCTGGATGAAGCGGCTGACGCTGTCCTGCAGCAGTGTCTGTTCGTCGGAGAGTGAAAAGTCCATCGCGTCCCTCAATACCCTAGCGTCTGAGTGTCCAGGCCAAACCAGTCAGGCACCGCGCGCGCGCGCTGCGCGGTCAGCCGGGCGTGCAGCGCGGCAACGCCCGAATGATGCCCGATCGGGCCTTCGTTATCGATGGCGCGCGGATCGGCGCCCACCATTGAATAGTAGCCGAAAGCATCAGTAATGAGCGCATCCAGCACATCGGCCAAGCGCGCCCGGCGCTCGGGCAGGGCCGCACGCAGCGCCAGCGCCAGTTCCGCGGTCGGGGGCAGCTCGGCCGCGCGCAGCTCCAGCGCCTCCAGCGCGAGCAGCGAGTGAGCGAGTTCCGCATAGCGCCGGCGAAACAGCGGATCCGCACTGAGCCTAGACGCGCCCTGAGCCCGATCAGCGTCCGTATCGGCATCCGTATCGGCATCCATATCGTTATCCATACCGGCATCGCGATCCGAGTCGATGTCCTTATCTAGGCCGACGGCGTTTCGGATCTCCACAGGCCCGGTGTCCGCGTCACCGGG
>CAZVMA010000293.1:0-290 GCA_964628545.1 uncultured Pseudomonadales bacterium
GCGCGCGAACGAGCTGGCGACCTACGCTTCGGAGATCACGCGCTACCTGCGCGAGGACTTCGGCAACGAGCTGCCGGAAATCATTCTGGAACCAGGGCGCTCGCTGGTCTCGAATGCCGGCGTACTGGTCAGCGAGGTGGTGCTGATCTCGCGCAAGTCGCGCACGGGTCTGAACCGCTGGGTCTACGTGGATGTGGGCAAGTTCTCGGGCCTGATCGAAACCCTCGGCGAATCGATCAAGTACCCGGTGTATTCAGAGAAGCGCGGCGAGCTTGAAGAAGTGGTCCTGG
>CAZVMA010000293.1:300-3906 GCA_964628545.1 uncultured Pseudomonadales bacterium
ACGGGCCCGGACTGCAACGCTGACGCCTTAAGGCACGGACGGACCCTATGCTGCAAGCGATCGCAGAGCAATTCGGCCACCTGTTCGGGCCGCTGCGGTTGTTCAGCAGTTACCTGTTTCTGGCCGGGTTTGTAGGCAGCGCCTGTCTGATCGTCACCTGGCTGCTGCTGCCGCGTCTGTGGCATCGGCTGCCGCGGGATCAGGGCCGCGCGCATGCCGTTGGCGCGGAGGCCAGCATCGGCAAACCAATGGGCGCCGGTGTCGTGTTCGTGCCCGTGTTTGCCGTCACCATGCTGCTGGCCGTGCCTGCGACGTGGCCGCATCTCACCGTCATTGGCTGCATGTTGCTCAGCATGCTGATCGGCTTTCTGGATGATCGGAAACGCGGGGGTTTCAGCGAGTACACGCTGGGCGCTTTCGATCTGGTGGTCAGCGTGCTGGTTGCGGGTGCGGTGTGCCGCTGGCTGCCGTTTGATGTCTGGTTGCCATTCGTAAAGGCGCCATTGACGGTGCCGCCGATCATCTTCGTGCCGCTCGGAGCCGCGCTGGTCTGGTTCACGCTGAACTCCACCAACGCCACTGATGGCGTCGACGGCCTGTCCGGCAGCTTGTCGACGCTGGCGCTGGTGTTTCTGGGCCTGATCCTCTACGGCATCGTCGGTCATCAGGCCATCTCGCGCTACCTGCTGGTGCCGCACTACGCGACCGGCGCTGACTGGTCGCTGTTTGCGTTTGGCATGGTCGGCTGTCTGGCCGCATATCTCTGGTACAACGCCAGTCCCAGCGTGGTGCTGATGGGCGATGCCGGCTCGCGGCCCGTCGGTCTTCTGATCGGCGCGCTTGTGCTGGCCAGCGGCAATCCGTTTCTGGTGTTCGTGGTGGCGTTTGTCGTGCTGCTGAACGGCGGCACCGGTTTGCTCAAGGTGGCGCTTTTGCGCTTCTTTCGCATAGGCATCTTCCGCAATGTGCGCTACCCGCTGCACGATCACGTGCGGCATCGGCTGGGCTGGTCGAACACACAGGTGATGGTGCGCTTCATGCTGCTGCAGGCGGTGGCGACGCCGCTACTGCTCGTGCTGCTGCTGAAGCTGCGTTGACGCGAGCAGGCACCCGATGATCGACCGCCAGCGGCAAGCGCCGGCTCGTCTGTCAGATCTGATGGTCGCGTTACTGCTGTTGATGATCGGGGTGGTGGCCACCGCTCGCGCTGAATCCGCAGGCGATGACCCCGTCGGTATGGCCGCACCTGCGGACAGCGCAAATGCGGTCATGCAGGGCGCGCCGCCGCATCCCGAGCAGCAGGTGTCGTTAACGAACTGGATGCAGCCGCCGTTCCAGCGCTGGGGTTTCCGGAACCTCGAGCAGATCGCTCGGGTGGCCACGGTTGATCGGGGCGATGGCCCGGCTTCGCCGCTTGGCCCAGTTTGGCTGGATCTGGACGCGTTTCTGTTGCCCACCCGCGACAGCCGCACGCTTGGTTTCGACGCGGCGCTGAATCTGCTGCACGTTGATGCGCTGCTCTTGTGGCAGGACGGTTCGCTGCGCCTGGAGCGCTATCGGAATGGGCACTCGGCGCGCACGCGGCATGTGTTGCTGACCGCATCGGGCGCCATCACCGGCCTGCTGGCCGAAATGCTGATCGACCAGAAGCAGTTCGACGATCAGCGCCTGGTGACGTTCTACCTGCCGGAGCTGCGCGGCGGCCCGTGGGACAACGTGTCTGTGCGCGAGGCGCTGGATATGGAAGTGGCGCTCGATTTCCGCGAGATCTATGGCGACCGCTGGTCCGACTTCAGTCAGCTGCTCGCCGCCGGCGGTATGGCAGGGCTGCCGGAGGGCCTGCGCCCGGCGCCCACGCTGAATGACTATCTGCACGGCGTGCGCGGGCAGGGCGAGCCAACCCTGCAATATCAGTTCGCCAGCGCCAACACCGAGGTGGTGGCCTGGATCATGCACCGCGCCACCGGCAAAAGCGTGGCTGCGCTATACGAGACGCTGATTCACGGTCGTCTGGGCGCCGAGCGCGACGCGCTGTTTGCGTCGGATACCGCCGGCATGACCGTGGCCAGTACCGGCGCCGCCCTCACTGCGCGCGATTGGCTGCGGCTTGGCGTCATGCTGGCCGAGGGCGGTCAGGCGAACCTGCAGCAAATCGTCGAGCCGCGCGTGGTCGAGCGCATCAGGACCGGCGGCGAGCGTCGTCACGCCATCCCCGGTCGTGAGGATGCGCCCGCCTTCTCGTTCCGCTCGCACTGGCACGTGGACCACGCCACCCGGGCCTTCGCGGCCTGGGGCATCCACGGCCAGTTCCTGTTCATCGCGCCGGAGGCAAAGGTGGTGATGGTGCTGCAGTCGTCCCACCCCGAGCCCTACGGCCCCCACTGGGGTCTCGCCGACGACTTCTTCCACGCGCTTGTTGAGCACCTCAACCGGGGGCATTGACCTGTTGCGGTGCTCGCGCGACCCCGCCTGACGTCAACCCAGCTCGTGCGCCCGCACCCAGCTGCCGTGGAACCCGTGCGGTACCCGCTGCGGCAGCGCAATTCGCGCCAGCGGCGCCGCCGCCGGCCGCGCGGCGTCCAGAATCACCAGCTCGCTCGCGTTGCGCGTACGGTCGTACACGAAGCCCAGGGCGCAGCCCTCATCCTCGCGCGCGCTGCTGCTCGCCTCCGCGAACACGAACTCGCCGGGCTCGGCCGCGTCACCGAAATCGTGCGCTTCCTTGCTGCCGGTAGTCAGGTCGTAGCGCACGACCACGCTGGCGCTGTCGCTCGGCATGTCGTTGCCCTCGTTACGTGGCTGCACGGCCCAGCCGTAGCGGTGCTTCAGGCCCGATACCCGGTCATCCACGCGCGGGAATGCGTGCGAGCCGTCGTCGAGCTGCCGCTCGCTGAAGCGGCCGGTGGCCAGATCAAACTCCCACCGCCACAGGTAGGAGGGCGGGAAGTCGTTCATCGAGTCGCGCCACATGTAGGCGTGACGGCCGACGTCGCAGACCACCTTGCTGCCCTCGACGTAGCTGTTCAGCGGGTGGAAGACATAGCAGGGATCGATGTCGAACCAGCGGATGTCGGCGTTCGTGCCGCGGCGCGGCATGATGCCGATGCGGGCGCCGTAGCTTTCGTCCCAGTGCAGCGGCGAGTCGCCGCGCATGGCCGCCTGCACGTCGAACACCACCGGCAGGTCCATAAAGATCGCGTGGTCCCGGGTGATCATGAAGTCGTGCATCATGGTCGGGCCGGGCACGCTGATTTCCGCGGTATGCACCAGGTTTCCGGCGCGGTCGAGCACGTGGTAGACGAGGTACGGCGGCATTGGGCCGTAACCAAAGAAATGCAGCTCGCCGGTTTCCGGGCACAGCTTCGGGTGCGCGGTGAATGCGGTCTGCAGGCGACCGTCATAGTTGCCCCAGCCGACGGTCTCCAGCTCTGGCGTCAGGAAATAGGGGTAGTGGCCTTCCTCCAGCGCGAGCAGCTTGCCGCCGTGCGCCAGCACGTGGGTGTTCGCGGCGCTGGCGGTGCGATCCATCATCGTGGCCGGATCCATGGCGTCGGCGTTGCGCTCGAGCTTCGTGGTCCGCACCCAGCGGTTGCGGTACCACTTGGC
>CAZVMA010000294.1:0-752 GCA_964628545.1 uncultured Pseudomonadales bacterium
AGCGCCTGGCCCGATGGCTCGGCCTGGCGGGCGACGGGTTCGACGGCTTTCTGAACGCCGTGCTGTCGTTGCGGGCCGATGCCGGCGTTCCTGACACGCTGGCGGGACTCGGTGTGGACGAGCGTCACGCGGCCCGCGTGGCCTCGATGGCGGTGGTAGATCCCACCGCCGGCGGCAACCCGGTGACGCTCACCGAGGATGCAGCGCGACGTCTGTTCGACGCGGCATTGTCCGGCACGAGGCCCCGCATCTGATCCGTCATTCGGGGCACGAGCGCTCAACAGCCGGCCGCATCGAGCAACCCTGCTCGCCAAGCATCAATCGTCCTCGGTTCGCACCGCCACACTGGACAACTCGCCCTCCACCGCCCACGCGGTCACGACAATCGGACGGCAACAGACGCTGCAGTCCTCCACGTATTCCTGATCGTCGATCGAGCAGTCGACCAGGAGTTCGATCGTTTCCCAGCAGTAGGGACACTGGACGGCGGTCGGTTCAAGTTCGTACATAGATCTTCCGGATGAGAGCCAACGGCGGGGCCCGACTTAATCGAGCGGCGGCAGGTCGCCGAACTCGGGCTCCGTGCCGGCCGACTTGGCCTTGAAATAGGCGGCGATCTCGTCACCCTGGCTGACCGCCCCCATCCAGACCTGCTGGTAGGCAAGCGTGTCGGACACCGTGTGCTCGCGACCGTAATTGAGCAGGTGCTTGGTGCTGGTGACCGCAAGCGGCGACTTGCGCGCAATCTCCTG
>CAZVMA010000294.1:762-3903 GCA_964628545.1 uncultured Pseudomonadales bacterium
TTGCCCGCACCCCGTCCAGCATCTCGGCCTGTGTGCCAAACACCCGATTCACCAGTCCACGGGCCAGCGCTTCATCGGCGGGCATGCGCCGACCGGTGTAGGCGAGCTCGCGCATCAACCCATCGGGCAGCAGTTTCGGCAGGCGCTGCAGCGTCCCCACGTCGGCCGCGAGGCCAATGTTGATTTCCTGGATGCAGAAAAACGCGTCAGCCGAGCAATAGCGCACGTCGCAGGCCGCGATCATATCCACGCCCCCACCGATGCAGCCGCCCTGCACTGCAGCCAGAACCGGCATGCGCAGGGATTCGAGGCGCGTGAACACGCGCTGCAGGCGATCCAGATGACGCCGCGATGCCTCCCCCGCTCGCCCTCGATCCCAGCGCGCTTCGCGCCCGCCGGTGAAGGCGGTCACGTCCATCCCGGCCGTGAAGTGCTTGCCGGTGGACGAGATGATCAGCGCGCGCACATCCCCACGTCGATCAAGTTCTTCGAGCGCGGCCGGAAACTCGGTCCAGAACGCGGGCGGCATGCGGTTGTACTCGTCCGGAACGGCGAGCTCGATATGCCCGATACGATCGGCGACGGTGACGTTCAGACGCGTATAGCTCATGTTTCTCTTCTCCTCGAGTGTTCCGGTGTTCTGCTCAACCGACGAACATGCCGCCGTTCGGATACAGCGTGTGGCCGGTGGTGTAGGACGACTCGTCGCAGGCGAGATACAGCGCCGTGTTGGCCATCTCGCGCGGGGTGCCGAGCCGCCCCATCGGCGTCATGCCGAGCATCATGGCTTGCCCTTGGGGATCATCCCGCATCGCGGCGGTCATGGGCGTTTCGATGAATCCGGGGCCGATGGCGTTGACGCGGATGTGATGCGGCAGCAACTCCCGCGCCAGCACCTGCGTCAGCATCACAACGCCGGCCTTGGAGACGCAATAGTCGGCGGCGCCGGGCAGCGCAATGCGCGCCGCAGTGGACGCAATGTTCACGATGCTGCCGCGCGTGCCGCAGCCGATCATGTGCCGGGCGACCACGCGGTTGGTGAGCATCACGCCGGTCAGGTTCACATCGAGCACGCGCTGCCAGTCGCGGAGCGGCGTGTTGATCAGCAGACGCGATTCCGGGTCGCCGGCGCCCTCACGCACCTGCCCGCTGACGTAGCCGGCGTTGGCGATGCCTGCCGCGGCGACTACGGTGTCGATGCGGCCGAAGGCGTCCACGGCTCGCTCGACCATGGCCAGCACGCTGGCCTCGTCGACCACGTCGACCTCGAGAAAGAGCACCCGATTGTTGGTTACGGCGCGAAGAACTGTGGCGACCTCTGCGCCTCGAACGACATCGCGATCCGCGAGCACGATGTCGGCGCCCTCCTCAGCGAACCGCTCGGCTGTGGCCCGCCCAATGCCGCTCGAGCCGCCGGTAATCAGCGCGACCCGGCCCGCGAGTCGACCTTCACGTGTGGTCATGTCAGCGCCTCCGCGCAGGATTACAGGATGTAGCCGTCGCCCGCCGCGCGGACGGTGATATCGCCAATCACGACGCCCCAGGGCTGATTGATCGCGTGGACAATCTGGTCGGCAATCCATTCCGGAGCCAGCGCGTAGCTGATGCTGTCGGGATCGCTATCCGCCGCTGGCAGCTGACCCGCCGCCAGCGCCTGCATCTTGGCGCCGTACGACGCCATGTTGTGACCGAGGATGCCGACGATCGCGGCCGGATTAACAATGCCGCTCGCGAGGCCCGTTGCCGGCACTCCGGTCGGTTTGACGATGGTGACCTTGATGCGGCCCTGCGATTCCATGCGCAACGATTCCGACAGCACGTTCACCGCCGCCTTCGAGGCGCCGTACACGCCTGCGCCCACGACCGGAAAATTGCCGTAGATCGACGAGACGTTGATCACGTGCCCACGGCCCTGGGCCAGCATGGTGTCGTGCACGGCCAGCATCCCGTAAAGCACGCCCTTGATGTTTACGTCGATGCAGCGTTCCCAGGCGGCCAGCGCTTGCGCGTGGTCGGCATAAAAGGCGAGCGGCATGGTGCCCGCGTTGTTGAGCATCACGTCGATGCGGCCGAAACGCTCGAGCGCTAGGGCGGCCAATGCCTGCTGATCCGCATAGCGGGTGACGTCCGTGACGCGCGTGGCCATCACGCCCCCCGCAGCGGCGACGCGTGCGGCGGTATCCGCCAGACTTGCGCCATCAATATCGCCGCCCACCACCTGTGCACCCATGGCCGCCGTGCGCTCGCTGACTAAACGACCGAAGCCGCTGCCGGCGCCGGTAATCACGATGACCTTGCCGGCCACATGATTTACGTTGCTCATGCGCTGCGCTCCCCCGAGTCCGCAGAGAGATCAGCCGTGAAGCGCAGCATCGTGATGTCTGCCGAGACAGGATCGAACACAGGTCTGAGCGCCATGCCGATGCGGATGTCGGCATCGGCCATACCGACCAACGTGGATGTCAGCCGTACGCCCTCGGCGAGTTCAACCACCGCAAGCCGCTGCGGCACCTCATCCGCGAAGAACGGGGCTGTGGGCTGGCGCGCGATGGTGAAGCTGTACAGCGTGGCCGCTCCCGAGACGACCCGCCAGGTCAGACGATCGGACAGGCAGCGGTGGCAGTGGCTGCGCGGATAAAACACCCAGGCGCCGCAATCGTCGCACTGCTGAATGCGAATCTCGTGCTCGGCCAGGCCGTCCCAGAACGGCTGCGTCACCGGCGTCGGCTGCGGCAGCGGTTTGCTCATCGGTGTGTCCATACGTCAACCCCCCTGCAGCACCAGTGCACTCTGCTCGCTCATGACGCCCCCGGTGCCGGACACGTAGGCGGTGTGGCAATCGCGCACCTGGCGCACATCGCCGCGACCCATGATCTGTCGGGCAGCCTCAACCACCTGGGTCATACCGCCCGCGGCGCCGGCCTGACCCATGCCGAGCTGGCCGCCGTGGGTATTGACCGGAAAGTCGCCCCGCCACGTCAGGTCGTGGTCGCGAATGAACGACATGCCCGCGCCTTTTTGGCAGAAGCCTGCGTCCTCCAGCGTCAGCAGCACAGTGATCGTGTAGCAATCGTAGATCTCCGCGACGTCGACATCGCGCGGGCCGAGCCCGGCCATGCGAAACGCCTGCGCGGAGGCAGG
>CAZVMA010000295.1:0-3052 GCA_964628545.1 uncultured Pseudomonadales bacterium
CCAGAGTCGGGAAAGACAGGCAAGGAATGGGTGAAAATGAGCGGATTTACAGGGGCCGATGCATCGAAAGAAGCCGACACGAGCGTTATTTACTTCGGTCAGAGAACGGATTCTGATTTCAGTCAAACCCTCACGGTCAACATCGTTCCCACGCCTGCGCTGGAAATCAGAACAAACTCTCCGGAGCTTACGCCCGACAACACAAAAGTTACTGTTCTGAGTGCGGCCCGGGGCCAGATCAGGCTGGAAATCAAGGCCGAGGCTTTCCGGCTGACGGATCGGCAATATCTGATTCAGTTGGTTGAGGCTGGGGGAAATCGCCTGGTCGCCGAGCTCTTCATTGAAACAATCAACGTATCGCCGGGGTATCGCAGTCTCCCAGCAGGGGCCACGGTGTTTGATCGCCGTTGGTGGCCTGAACTGGAAGGCAGATAACGCATCAATAAACGCAAATATGAGCGAAAAAAAGGGGAAAATGCCGAATTTTCAGGGGAAAGACTTTTCCGATGCGTCGATGAAATGCCTTGAAAATCTGGATATGACGGCAGGCTCCGAACTTGGGGCAAAATGCTTACTTAGCAAGGGGTCGGAAGTTTGGCCCGAGTCAGATTGTGACCTTGAAACGCTTGTAAATCTGATTCGTGAGGCTCGTCCCCTGTCCGCTGCGGGGCCTCGTGTTCGTCGCCCCTATGATACGGTGGCGAAACGATTCAAACGCATGAAACGGCTTCAGCGGAAGGCAAAATAAAACCCCGATCAGTGAATGACCGGGGCCCAAAGTAGGAAGCATCGGCAATGCTTGATCCCTATTGTCGCACAGTCGCCCGTGGGACTCAAAGCGAATTTTCTATCGCCCGATGATACTTGTAGAACGTATCGCCCGATGCGGAAAAATCAGGCTGAAAAGGGCTTTACCGTGATCGGCAGGGCCGTTAAAGTGATAACTTGTGCGGGCAAAAAATAAACCCGAAGACGCTGTTGCTCACCGTCCTCGGGTCAATGTTGCTCGATTCGCCCACCCTTCGTAATAGTCGGAGAATCTACAGAGTATTATGGACAATAATTCTGAAATTATCAACGGCAAAAAGGCCGTATCTACAGGCAATTCCAACAAAATCGCTCACGTCCGCATATCTGTGGATAATGCCTGGACTCCCCGGCAGAGACAGACCCTGCTGGTTCTACAGACGAACGTCATCAAACGAGGCGAGGCCTGTATCAGTCGGGTAACAAAAGCCGAGTTTGCAGCGATCTTGGGATGCAGTGACCGATGGGCCATAAAGGCCATGAAGGAACTGGGCCTGAAACGGCACGGAATCTATCGGGAATTGCCGTTGATACGGGGCAATCACTCCGAGATAGGCCCAAGAAGTCCACTTCTGGCTGTACCTGACACGGCCCTGACCGTCTGGGCTTATTTAGACAAGTTCACGCACTTGGGCGGCTACAACGGGCATATCGACCGGATCGTGGATTCTCTTGGCCTGAGCCGGTATCAGGTCGAGAAGTCACTGACCTATCTGGTCAGGCACGGCTTCATATTCCGGCACTCCGAGCCGTTCAGTCGGGCGACCGGCAAGCAATCTCCCAGCCGGTATGAAGTCATCGAATCTCGCCGGTTCGAGGTCTGCCCTGAAATCGAAAAACGGCACGCCGCATTCATGAATTTTGAAGATCGGAAGGGTGAACAAAACTGCGATCAAAGGGTGAACTTTTCTAGTGTTGAGGGTGAACAAAACTGGGGTGAGGGGGTGAACTTTTCTAGTGTTGGGGGTGAACAAAACTGGGGTAGCTCTTCATTAACTTCTACAATAATTTCTCCAATAGATTCTAAAATAAAAATACAACAACAAACACAGGGGCCGGAACCGGTTGTTGTTGTTGATAAATTTTTTGGTACAGGTAAGGAAAAAATTATCGACTTGGATCAGGAAACCGTCAGGGCGGCCCTGCCTGTCCGTAGTGCGACTGTCGAGGCCGATCAGCCTGAAAGACTTGGGGCCTTGCCGTTGAAGACGCAGGGGGCATTTTTGGCCGGTCTTGAGAAAGCGTTCAAATTCACCAGCAATGACCTGGCCCTGATCCGGTCTGAACTGAAACGGCTGGAATTCCCCAAGGGCCTGAACGAGAAAGACTTAGATTCTTTCGCACGAGGCATGAGGGCGGGAACGATCACGCATCCGGCCAAGTATCTTTTGGGCACGCTCAGGGAAGTTTCCAAGGCCCAGAAGGCGATGGAACCCTCGGCCAGTTCAGGACTTGCAAGGCTCGTCCCGCTCGTTCCCCAGCCCCTGCCAGCGGAAGCCGGCCCGGATTTCTTTCTGTCCACTGCGTGCCAGGCGAAAACGCTGCCAATTCTTGATGCCCACTCAGCGGAGGAGTCTGTAACTGTCAACAGGGCAAATGGTTGGGAATTGCTGTGCGAGATGCCGTCCCACGGCGAAGTTGCTTTCCTTGTCCCGAGGTGTAGGGCTTTGGATAAACTACAGGCACTCGGTTGGGTATCGTGCGACCGGTACGGGCAAGTTTTCTCGCAGTCTGTAACGGCATCCCAAGTATTGCCTGTGATTAACTTTATATCGGATAGGCCCGTTGAGAGAGATGCCTATCGGTTTGCCAGTAAAGTGTTGGAAAATCGCTGGCTTGAACCTTGGCTCAGACTTCCCGCTGAAATCACCGAAGCACAGGGCCTGATGGTTGAAGTCACGAGGAAAGTCTGGGATCTGAAAGATAACGGGGCGAATGTAAGTCTCGATACGATAATCACTAAGGCCCGAGAACTCTGGGCAAACGGCTGTTATCTTGTTGACTTGGAAGCGAATCAACAGGCTGAAAACTGGGCCCGAGAGCAGAATCGGATCGAACTAGAGAAAAACTCGCCGTGTAATATGCCCGAGATAATCTTTTGATTTCCAGCAATCACGAATTAGCCCGCCGTAAATGGCCCGAGATTCGATTGTGACGATTATGCTTGATAGATTGAACCTGACGGGGCGAAGATTGAATCTAGCGGCATTTACGGCCGTTTCTGACATGCTCACGACTGACCAGA
>CAZVMA010000295.1:3062-3872 GCA_964628545.1 uncultured Pseudomonadales bacterium
AGGTGCGAATTATCTTGAAATCCCAAGGTTCGTTTGGGGGTCAGGGGGTGAAGACGGGACGCATCGGGGATTGTTAATTAAGCATTAACCGATATGAAATTTCAGGCTGACGAACCGGGGCCGAACTTCCGACCTCATGCATACTAAGCATTTTACCCTTCGTTCGGAGCCTGTCTTCAAGTCGCTTATTTTCTTGGACTTCGGGCGGTCGGCCTCGGTGCGTTTCCCCTGAAATCTTTCGATTTTCCCCTGACGGAGCCGAAAAAATGACCTTTACCGGGCGAGCAAGATTGTCGATTTGCCCAGTTGAAAAGGCTTCGTAAGTCGTTATAATGTAACGGGTTGGATAATGAAAAGAAGCGGCCCCGGGCGTTGAACCCACCCGAGGCCAGAACATCGAGAATCGAGGTTTCCGATGCCAGTGAAAATTTTACCGCTGCAGATTATGCTCCGCCAGCTATTCAACTACGATCCCAATCAGGGCGTTCTCGTCTGGCGGTCTGCCGATGAGATCAGAATCGTTTTTAGTGCCGGTTATGCCCAGAGAAATGCTGGACAGGTCGCCGGATACGTTAAAAATCAAAAAGGCGGCAGACGCCGATATGTAACAATCCAAGGAATCAAGTATCTTCACTACCGGCTTGTTTATGCCTGGCACTATGGCCCAATTCCTGATGGGAAATTAGTTGATCATATCAACAGGCAAACGCTTGATGATCGTATCGAGAATCTTCGTATTGCGAGCCGTGCTGAGAACAGTCGGAATAATTCAGCCCGTGGATATTTCTGGGACAAACACTCGGGCAAGTG
>CAZVMA010000296.1:0-3826 GCA_964628545.1 uncultured Pseudomonadales bacterium
GCCGCCTGGCTCGAGCCCGGCATGGCGCCCTACTTCGGCAGCGTCGAGTACATGCGCGCGCGCGACTGGCTATCGTTCATGCACGCCCTGAACCGCTGGGGTGCGCCAGCCGAAAACCAGGTGTATGCGGACATTCACGGCAACATTGGCTACAAGCCCGCTGGGCTGTTTCCCAGGCGCACGAACTGGGATGGCCTGCTGCCGGTGCCAGGCGACGGGCGCTATGAGTGGCAGGGCTTTTTTGACATGGACGCCTTGCCGGTGGAGTACAACCCCGCGCGCGGCTTTACCGGCTCGGCGAACAACATGAACCTGCCGCCCGACTACCCCATCGCCGAGCGGCGCATCGGTTTCGAGTGGTCTGCACCCTGGCGCTACCAGCGCCTGTGGGAAGTGCTTGAGGCCTCACCGCGGCATACGCCAGAGGATTCGCTGCGTCTGCAGCGCGACTATCTGGCCGTGAACGCCCGCGCGGCCCTGGCAGCGCTGTTCGCCACGGCGACGACGACGGCGACTGTACCCGATGCGCCCCTGGCTCTGCTGGGCGAGTGGGACCACATCATGAACTCCGATTCCGCCGCCGCGCTGCTGTTCGCCCAATGGTTCTATCGCGATCTGCCGCTCGCCATTGCCGAACAAGCGGCCCCGGATGGCGCACGCGACCTGCAGCCGATGGATAGTCTGACCCTGATCGCGGCGCTGGATCGTCCCGAGGGGCGAGCCGCCGCACTAACCGCGCTCGCGCGCAGCTTCGAAACGCTGCAGAACACCTACGGGGCCGACCCAGACAACTGGCGCTGGGGCGATGCGCATCGCATCCGGTTTCGGCATCCGCTGCTGGCGCGTGCGCCCGCCGAGCTTGCCGCGCAAATGACGCTGCCCGATTTCCCGCGCGGCGGCGCTGCCGACACGGTCAACAACACCGGTTTCGGAGACGCGAACTTCGATGTCACCAGTGGGGCATCGTTTCGCATGGTGCTGGATGTGGGTCACTGGGATGCCGCGCGCATGACCAACGCACCGGGTCAATCTGGCGATCCGCGGTCGCCGTTTTACCGCAACCTGCTCGAAGGCTGGGCGACGGAACAGAGCTTTCCGATGCTGTACAGCCCCGCCGCTGTCGAGGCGAACGCGGTGCACATATTTAATCTTGAGCCCGAACTGCCTGAAGGCGCAGCGCCGGTCCGTCACTGAATCGCCGTCAATCATCGGATTGTCCCCGACCCGTCAGCCGCCAGACGTTCGGTAGCTCGCGCACCTGGCGCCGATCACGACCGGCAGCGTCCGCGGGAACACCCGCGAGCGTACTGCGGATATCGTGGTTCACGAGCCCGGCGAGGAAATAGCCGTGAGCCAGAGGAAGATCGGCAAGCGTGTCGCCGCAGTGCACCTGGTACACCTTGTTATGCACGACGGCGGGACGCGCGCACCCCTGTGAGCCCAGACGCTCGGCATTGCCCTTGGTGAGATCAGAGATCTGCATCGCCCGATCCTCGGGGTGGTGATAGACGGTCACGTTACGGGCAAGCTCATGCAGGTACTGCATGGGCTGGCCGCGCTCGAGCGCGTTGTCGTCGACATCCGGCGCGCACAGCAGGATCTGGTCGAACAGACGCGGCAGGGTAGAGCCGGGCGTGAAAGCGCTCAGCCTGTCGAGCGCGTTCTGCAGCACGTACGCCCCCATGGAGTGGCAGAGCAGATGGATGCTGCGGCCGCACGGCGCCAGGCGCACGCCCGATTCGTCCCGCAGCGTCAGCAGGAAATCACGCAGCTTGAGCAATCCGCGCGCCAGCGCAAAGCCAGATCCCTCGGCTTCGGTGCGATCCGAACGGTAAGACACGAACGGCAGCAGGCGACCATCCGAAGGCCACGAGAACAGCACAACCTGCACCGGGCCAAGGGGCGGCAAGCGCGAGGACCCGAGGCCTGTGGACTCCGTGTCGCTGGCTGCCCGAGGATGCTGGGGAAGGTTCAACATCAGCTGGAGGGCCGCCGCACCCGCCACCGCTTCGGACCAGCTGACATTGAATCCGTGCACGTACACCAGCACATCGGACGCCGCGCGCATGCGCGCGTGCAGATCAACGAACATGGCGCTTGACCCGAGCCGAGGCAGAGCGCGCTGACGCTCGGCACCTGCTTGGTAGGCCTCTGCCTGGGGCGCAGAGCCTGCACTCTCATCGCCGGGTGTCGGTGCGCCACCCGCAGCTATCGCCTCGGGAAACAGCTGCTCCGGATACACCCGGATGTCGGCGCGCGCGACGCGGGGCCGGAAGTGCGCCGCGAGCGCCAGGCCGTCACCCGGAAAACCGTCCACCGATTTCGCCTGCAGACGCCGCACCACATCAACCGCGCCCGCGACACGGATGGAGCCAAAGCGCAGGTTTTCGATGCCCTCGGCGCTGAACTGGGCACCGAACCCGCGCGCGCCGCGGCTGCCGGGCCTGGTTAACCCCAGCGGCGCCCGATTGGTGGCGAAGAACAGCTCGACAACCGTCATGACGCCAGTGTGTCGCTCGCACGAGGCCGCTGCTGTCGGTAGCGAGCCCTTCGCCCTGTCAGTAAACTGCCCGGCCGTTTGTCAGCGACTGGCCTGCTCCGAGACATGAATCGCGCCCATGAACCTGGTTCCCCTGCCCAAACGACCGCACCCGAGCCGGTCAGCGTCGACGTCTTCGGCCGACGCCTGGCCGGACTGCGTTGGGGAACGCCTGGCGGGCTGCCCACGCTGGCCCTGCACGGCTGGCTGGACAACGCCAACACCTTCAATCGCCTGGCGCCGTTGCTGCCGGAGCTCGACCTCGTCGCGCTCGATTTCGCCGGCCACGGCGCATCCGACCATCTGCCAGCGGGCTGCCACTATCACGGGCTGTTCGACATTCAGGACGTGCTGGCCGCTGCCGACGCGCTCGGCTTTCAGCGTTTCGCGCTGATCGGGCACTCCATGGGCGCCGGAATCGCGAGCGAGTTGGCCGGACTGTTTCCCGAGCGGGTGACCCACGCCATGATGATCGACGGCTTTGTGGCAACCGGCGGCGTTACCGTGGCAGAGCGCATCGCCAGCAACCGCGAGGCGCTGGAGCAGATGCTGTACAAGTCCAGCCGAACACCGCCCGTGTACGACTCGCTGGAGGACATGGTGACGCGCGTAACGGCCGCCACCGACCAGTCTGCGGACGCCGCACGCGAGCTGGTGGCGCGGGGGCACATGCGGGTCGAGGGCGGCTATACCTGGCGCACCGATCCACGCATCCGATTCGCAACCCCGCTGCGGCTGACTACGGAGCAGATCGATGAACTGATGCGGCGCACCAAGGCACCGGCCCTGCTCATCGTGGCGCGCGCCGGCGATCGCTGGTACCGGGGGGAGGTGAGCGCGCGTCAGGCCGTGCATCCGCACCTGACGGTCGTGGAAATGGACGGGCCGCACCACATTCACCTCGAACCCGGCTACTGCGGCGCCGTTGCGGCCCACATCCGAACCTTTCTCGGGCTTTAAGCATCGCGCGCTGGGCCGATTCGGCCGGTAGCAAGGACTCGTCTCAGGGCAGCTCGCAATAGGTGGTGCGATCGAAGAAGCGCGTGTACTGATTCAGGATGCGCATGCCCTCCGCAGGCTTCACCACGCCCGCATCGATGCGCGTCTTGATCAGGTCCGACATGCGCCGATCGAGGTCGTTTGGAAAGTACTGCACGTCCGCAAGCATCTCGCGCACGCTGATGCCGGGCAGCGTTTCCTCGATCCAGAAATTGTCTGGCTCATCGCTGCTGGCGTACACGTGCACCTCGGCGACGCGGCCTAGCAGGTTGTGCGCGTCGCCCAGAA
>CAZVMA010000297.1:0-3813 GCA_964628545.1 uncultured Pseudomonadales bacterium
GCTCGCTTTGGCAGGAAAAAGAAAGGGCGTCGTTTATTCAATCGATCCGACTCTTTCTGCTGGTGGCATCTGGGTTATATGTAGCGCACTTCTATTTCTATGATGTCCCTAACAATTTGGAGCCCCTAACTCATTGGAAAAGCTTCCGATTCAGCATGGCCGCTTTCCTTCTATCTTGTCTGGGTTTTTATATTTCTCCTTTGGTGAGGATGCCGATATATCGCTTTCCCGGGATGGTTGCGTGTCTCACGATATGTAGCAGTCAGGCCTATGTGGCGCTCTGGCATGGGCGTGAATCATGGGTTTTCTGCTATATACTGACCATAGCCTGCGTTCTTGGGCTGCGTTTATCCGCCTTCAAAAGTCTTGCTTTCGCGGTCGTCGCTTCGATTTTCCAGGCTCCGATATTGATTAAGGCAGGAATCCCGGTGAGCTATATAATCTCGGGATCACTCGTATCCGCAGGAATTTCTCTCTTCATCCGCGCTTCCTATCTGCTCGAGGTAAAGTCCTTTGTCCTTGATCAGCAGAATCTGGCCGCTCAGAAAAAAATAATTGAGCTAAATATTGATTTCTCTGATCGTCTGCGTTCATTCCTTCCAAAAGTGATTGCGAAGCGAATAGATGAATCCATAGAAATAGAGGGGAGAAATATACTTGAAGCTTCCATCGAGGTGCTTTCTTCAAAGAGGAAACGGGTCGCTTGTCTTTTCAGCGATATCAGAGGCTACACTAAAAACTCTCGAAGGTTGGACGAGTTTTTGGTGAAAAGTGTTCTTCCGGAGGTAAAGGCTTGCACGGAGGCAATCGAGGAGAGGGAGGGGATTCCGCGAAAAATTGGCGACCTACTGTTTGCGTACTTTGATGGAGACCAAGACGAGTCAAATATTCTCCGGTGTGTAGCTTCAGCTCTCGCGATAGCCCGGATAAACGAGGCGATGAATGCTACGGCGGTGTCTGTGCAAATTAGACGATATGTTTTAATTGCTCATGGTGAAGCCGTTGTTGGCAATCTAGGAGGTTTTGATTCCTCAGTTGAGATAACCGCTCTGGGATCGCCTGTGAATTTCTTGAGTAGGATGGATGAGGCGACAAAGTCACCTGGTTTAGGATCCCTTCTCAAGTCGGGCGATCTAATTCTGGCTCCCGAGACCTTCGCGGAATTAAAGACTAGTATCTGCGATATAGACTACACCGAGATCGATCTTGGGGGCCTAGGAGTCAAGATAAGAGATTTTCCTGAAGTGGAAAGAATCTTTATACTGCCAGCGTCGGACGCCAACGTTGAACGGCTTTTTCGGGCAGTAAATGGACAAACCGCGGTCTCTAGAACCCTCGGAAATATTCGCGCTGTCGCGGCGTGAACTGCATGACCCAGCGCTGCAAGCGGTGCACGGGCCAATCTTTCCTGAAGACATCCGTCCGGTGGATCGAGTCCTAGCGCGTCTCAGGGTTAGGGGCGCTGCAGAAGAACTCAAAGCGGCACGTGTTTGGCGTCTAAGCCCGCTGGGGGTTGAGCTCATCGTCGATCCAACCCAGTCATACGACAACACGACTCCCATAGATTTGGAGTTGGTGATTGCTGGTCAGCGAAGCACTTTCGAGGGTCTCGTGGTCGACACGGTGGCCCAAATGTCAGGCCAAAGAATTCTTGGTATTCGGCTAGTCAGAAGGACCGCATCAAACCTGCCTGGCCACAACAGGCGCTCTGGCGATCGATGGTTGTGCGCCGACGATTTTCTACCGACATGTATAGCACCTACCCCGGGCAGAATAGATGATTTCGTATATTTCAAAATTCGAGATTTTTCTGCTGCTGGACTCCAACTGAGTTGTAGCCTCCGCAACAAGTTCCTTGCGCCAGGAATGCATTTGAATCTTACTGCTGTCTTTCCAATGGCTCAAACAGCTCAATTTGGGATTGAAATTCAGCGGGTATCTATTGGGTCTTTCGAGGGGAAGGACCGATTGACCGTCGGCGCGAGTTTTCGAAAGCTAACTCCAGTCGCGAAAGCCATCATCGGGCAATACCTTATTCAGTTCAGCAACGTCGAGACATTGGATGACTTGCGCAAAGCCGATTTCTCGCCCGGCCGCGTCTCCCCAGGAATTGATTTCTACAACGTACGCTCAGAGAGTGATTACCTGTCCGTTCTGAGGCTGCGTTATATGGCGCATGAAAAAGACGGGAATCTAAACGAGGGCGTCAGTCCCAATCAGTTGGCTGATTTATACGACGCAGAATCTCGATTGATAGTAGGAAAGTATCGAGGCGTCGTAGTGGCAACGGCTCGGGTCAGATTTCCCTCAACTGGTGAGAAACAGGAAGCGGCCGAGGGGTACCTCTGGACCAAAGCTCTGCCTAGAAAAGACCAAGTGGTAGAAGTGTCTCGCGTTGCTACTCATCCTAGTTTTCGTCGGAACGATCTATTGGCCGCGCTTTTTCGTTATTGCTACCTCGCTACGGTTCAGAATGATAGGCCATGGGTCGTGATGTCCTGCTTAGATCACATGGTTTCCTTCTACAGCCGCCTTGGGTTCTCTCCAACTGGGATCCGTTACACGGAGCCCCATTGGCGCGCAGACAGGATTTTGAATCTAATGATCGCGAACGTGAATGATATTGTACTAGGCAAAGGTGTTAGCCCTCTCTATTGGAATTCCGTTTGGCGTAGCTTGGCGGACCACTATATTGCTAACAACCTAATTTCTGTTACTGGCATTGATCGAGCGCGACTAGTGCTACTCAAGATGATTGGGTCAACTGGGATAAGCGCACTGTCTTACATGCTGCGCTCCTTACAAATGCGAATTCGCTCAACATACACCGAATGAACGCGCTATATACCTACATCATCCGTGATTCAAAGGCGCCAATACCACTGATCTTGTTTCTGTGTTTGGCTTTATCCATTGGAGTCCATCGGATCCAGGTTGACCCAAACAATAGAGTTTTTTTCGCGGATAGCCATCAGCGATATTCGCAGCTCCTTTTGCACGAAGAAACATTCGGCGCAAATACTACGTTATTCTTCATGGTATCCCCCAGGCAGGAAGGCCAACTCCCGCTGGATTGGAGGAGACCACTCGTTTGGCTGGAAACGGAGTTAAATGGGTTAGCGTCCGTGGTCAGAGTGGCATCTATTGCCTCTTTGCCGCATACCTATAGCCAGGGTGATTCTTTGGTACTAGGCTCGTACTTTGATGTCGCTTGTCAGCGCCAACTATGTGACCTTGCGAAAATAAAATCCGTTCTTGATCCAAGTATGCGTGGAAGATTTATTTCCACTGGCGCTGATGCTCTGTCTGTTATAGCCACCGTAGATATCTCTCGAGACGATGAATCGGCAGTTTCAAGATTATCCAGTCAGCAAAACAAGATCGAGAAGGAATTTTCTCGATTATTCCCGGATTTTGTGTTGAATGTAACCGGGGCGATCCCGATGATGAATGCCTTCTATCAGGCGGCGTTACAGGATAGCTCAACACTTTTGCCGCTAGCGGTAACGATGGTTTTTCTTGTTTTATTTCTTTTGGTTCGGAGATGGTGGTTTTGCGCAATCGTTTCGATCACTGGATTGACGTGTGTGACCGTCGTGATGGGCGTAGTCGGTTGGCTAGGCGTTTCGCTCAACACCGCAACAGCAACTGTACCGCTAGTTGTTTTCACAGTTGTGGTTGCTTCGGTAATGCACCCGCTTATGCGACTTGTACGCGCTCTGAGGGGAGAGCCTTGTAGTTTTGATGAACGCGTCTTGGAGGCATCGTCAAAAAACGTGAAGCCCAGTTTTCTATCGTCAGTGACGACGATTC
>CAZVMA010000298.1:0-3810 GCA_964628545.1 uncultured Pseudomonadales bacterium
AGTGCCAAGACTCGGCTCACGCTGGGCGTCAGCAGCTATCAGTTCAGCAACGACGGACAGCTGGAAGCCGCTGGCGCGCCCAGCCTCGGGCTGATCGCGAACGGCAACACCACTGATCGCTTTGCCGTCTACGAGCTGTTCGGGCAGCTGGACGTGGTGGGCCTACCGCTGCCGCTTTCGACCTATGGTCAGCTCGTACGAAATGCGGACGCCCGCGACTACCGCACGTTTCAGGATGCTGACGAGGATTCCGGCTGGCTGCTCGGTGCGCGCACCAACATCCGCGGACTCGCGCTGGACTACAGCTACCGGGTCGTCGACCGAAACGTGGTGCCGGGCATCTTCACCGACTCTGATTTTGCGGCCGGTTACATGTCATCGAACGGACACAAACTGCGGGCTCAATACGATTTGCTCGAAAACGTAAACGTGTCGCTGGCGTGGTTTCTGACGGAGTCGGATGCGGCGAGCCGCAACAATACGGACGACGCGACGGTCGAGACCCTGATGCTCGACCTCAACGCGCGGTTTTGACGGACAGGGTTCTGAATACGATCAAATTCGGAAGATTCGCAAGGAAACAGAAATGAGAGCGACAGCAACTACGGGCGCGCACGGTCTGACAAAGGGTCTGGCGATGGGTTTGGCGACCTTCAGTCTGGCGACTTTCGGCTCGCTGGCACAGGCGGCTGGCGTGATCGAGGTGGATGGCTCGAGCACGGTTTATCCGATCACGGAAGCGGTGGCCGAGGAGTACCAGATCTCGCTAGGCGGCGCTCGGGTCACGGTGGGCATCTCCGGTACGGGTGGTGGCTTCAAGCGCTTCTGCCGCGGCGAGATCGATGTGGCCAATGCGTCGCGTCCGATCCTGAAAGAAGAGATGGTGCTGTGCGCCCAGGCCGGCATTCGTTTCTTCGAGCTGCCGATCGCGTATGACGCGATCACCGTGGTGGTCAGCAAGAGCAATACCTTCGTCGATCAGCTGACGATTCCCGAGCTGAAAGCCATGTGGGAGCCCGCGGCCCAGCAGAAGGTTGTGACCTGGAACCAGATTCGGCCCGCGTTTCCCGCGGAAGCCCTGAAGCTGGCCGGGGCCGGGGCCGATTCGGGCACCTTCGACTACTGGACCGAAGCGGTGGTTGGCCGGTCGAAGGCGTCACGCGGCGATTACCAGGCCAGCGAGGACGACAATATGACCGTGCAGTTCGTGTCGCGCGACAAGAGCGCCCTCGGCTTCATGGGGCTCGCCTACTACGAAGAAAACAGCGATCGCCTGCGCGCGGTGCCGGTCGTTGCGCCCGGAACCAGCACCGGCGTGCTGCCGTCGGTCGAGACGGTGAACAATGGCTCTTACAATCCGCTCTCCCGGCCCTTGTTCATCTACGTCAAGGAAGCCTCTCTCGAGCGTCCCGAAGTGCGGCAGTTTGTCGAGTTCTTCCTGACCGAAGGCGGTGCTCTGGCAGAGGAGGTGGGCTACGTTGCGCTGCCGGACGAGGCCTACGAACTGGCGCAGAAAAACCTGGACGCGGGTGAGGTCGGCAGCGGGTTCTCCGGGCACTCCGAAATCGGGCTGACGGTCGAAGAACTCCTGAGTCGGGAGCGAACCCTGTAGAATCGCGCCGATCCGATCGAGCAGACGACACCAACACATGCCGCCCGTCGACCGAAACGCCGCCCCCGGGCGCGTACAGAGCCTGCCTGACCCTGCCGCCCCCGGCGGCTCGGGCAGGGGCGTCAACCGCTTCGCCTTCAAGGCGTCGCGTAATCTGGGCGAGCGGCTGATCGAACTGGTGCTCCTGCTGCTGTCCCTCTCGGCGGTGGCGGTGACTGTCGCCATCGTCGGTATTCTGGTCTACGAGTCGCTGGGCTTTTTCGCCCATGTGTCGCTGGCGGAATTTCTCACCGACACCCAGTGGACGATCATGTTCGCCGACAAGCACTTTGGTGTGCTGCCCCTGCTTGCGGGTACGCTGGTCACGACCGCCGTTGCCCTGATGCTGGCGGTGCCCGTGGGCACGATTGCCGCGCTGTATTTGAGCGAGTTCGCCACCGAGCGCGTGCGAGAAACGGTCAAACCAATTCTTGAGCTGTTGGCCGGCATACCAACGGTGGTGTACGGCTACTTCGCGCTGCTGATGGTCACGCCCGCACTGCAGTGGTTCATTCCCGATCTGCCGAGCTTCAACATGCTGGGGCCGGGGCTGGTCATCGGCATCATGATCATCCCGTATGTCACGTCGGTCGCGGAGGACGCCATGCGCGCGGTGCCGCTACAGATGCGGGAGGGCTCTTACGCCATGGGCGCCACGCGCCTGCAGACCTCGATGCGGGTGGTGATGCCGGCGGCTACCTCGGGCATCGTGGCGGCGTACATCCTTGGAATTTCGCGAGCCTTCGGCGAGACCATGGTGGTGGCGGTCGCCGCGGGCCAGCAGCCGAACTTCACCTGGAACCCCACCGAGCCCGGCGCCACCATCACCGCGTTCATCGTTCAGGTTGCGTTAGGCGACCTGCCGCACGGCAGTCTGGAGTACCAGAGTATCTTTGCGGTCGGTCTGGTGCTGGTGCTCATGACCCTGTTCTTCAACGTGCTGGGCCACTTTGCCCGCAAGCGGTTCCGCGAGGCGTACTGATGCACGATCCGGCCACTATCCGGCGCCTCGTTGCCGAGGGCCGACGTCGCGACCAGTGGTTCGCAGTCGTTGGCCTGTTTTGCATGATGATTGGCGTGCTCACCCTCGCCGTGCTGCTGGTGGGGCTGATTCAGGACGGCGCGCATCGGCTCGAGTGGTCGTTCTTCGAGAACTTTCCGTCTCGGCGCGCGGCGCGCGCGGGCATCCTGAGCGCCCTGGTCGGCTCCAGTCTGGTGATGCTGATCACCGCGTCCACGGCGATTCCGGTCGGCGTTGCGGCCGGCGTCTATCTGGAGGAGTACGCCCGGAAGAACTGGCTGACCGACCTGATCGAGGTGAATGTCACCAATCTCGCTGGCGTGCCCTCGATCATCTACGGTCTGCTGGCGCTTGGGCTGTTCGTCTACGCCCTCGATTTTGGCCAGAGCATCCTCTCGGCCGGCCTGACGCTGGCGCTGATGATCCTGCCGGTCATCATTGTGGCGACGCGCGAATCCATCCGGGCTATTCCAGCCAATATCCGCGAGGCTTCCTACGCCCTCGGCGCCACGCGCTGGCAAACGGTGCGTGACCACATTCTGCCGTACTCTACCGGCGGCATTTTGACCGGCGTGATCATCGGTCTGGCCCGAGCCATCGGCGAGACAGCACCGATCATCACCATCGGGGCCCTGACGTTCATCGCGTTCCTGCCGCCGGCGCCGATCTCCGGCGAGTTTCCGTTTGTCAGCTTCGAGTGGCTGGAATCACCCTTCACGGTGATGCCCATCCAGATGTTCAACTGGCTGTCGCGGCCCCAGGCGGCCTTTCAGGAAAACGCGGCCGCGGCCGGTATTGTGCTGGTCGTAATGACTTTGGTCATGAACGGCCTTGCCATCTGGCTGCGCATTCGGTTCCGCAAACGCATCAAGTGGTAAGCGCATGAGCAACGAATCCAGTCTCCGCATAGCCACCCGGGGTGGCGCTGCTGCGGCACCGGCGGACCAGAAGGCAGAGGTGCGCGGCCTCGACTTCTGGTACGGCCAGGCTCAGGCGCTGAAGAACGTCAACATGCGCATCGATGCCTGCCGGGTCACGGCGCTGATCGGGCCGTCTGGTTGCGGCAAGTCCACCTTCCTGCGCTGCTTCAACCGCATGCATGATCTGACTGACGGCACCCGCTATGGCGGCGAAATCC
>CAZVMA010000299.1:0-2238 GCA_964628545.1 uncultured Pseudomonadales bacterium
TGCGATCCCCTTTCAGGCCTTCCGGAATGACCAGGTCCGAGCGCTCCTGGGCCTTCAGGTAATCCTTGTTGCGATCAACGATCAGGCCCTTGTCGTCCGTGAACCACGAACAGCCGGCCAGCAGCATCGGCACCAGATACAGGGCGCGGCGCATTACAAGGCTCCTACGGTCTCGAGCCGGGCGCGAAGCTCGGCCCGATGCGGTTCAGACAATTCGAGCAGCGGCAGGCGAATGCCGCGATCGATGCGTCCCATCAGGTATAGCGCCCACTTGGTGGGCGATGGGCTGGTCTCGCAAAAGAGGATCTGGTGAATCGGCTGAAGCGCGGCGTCAAGCGTTTGCGCGCGGGCGCGGTCGCCGGCCAGAAACGCGCTGCAGAACTCGCTCATCATGCCGGGCAGCACGTTGGCCGTCACCGAAATCGTGCCGACGGCCCCCAGCTCCATCATGCGCAGGGTCTGCGCGTCTTCTCCGGACAGCACAAAGAAGGCGTCGGGCGTAACGGCGCGGATGGCGGTGACGCGGTCAGGATCGCCGCAGGCCTCTTTGATGCCCACGATGCGCGGCAGTTGTGCCAGTCGGCCTATCGTTTCCGGCTTCAGATCGCATGCTGTGCGCGGCGGCACGTTGTACAGCACCAGCGGAATATCGGTGACGGCGGCGATCGCCTTGTAGTGCTGATACAGCCCTTCCTGGGTCGGCCGGTTGTAGTACGGCGTGACCAGCAGACACGCATCAGCACCGAAGCGCTGCGCCGCCTGCGTCTGTTCGATGGACTCGGCGGTGGAGTTGGAGCCTGTGCCCGCAATCACCGGCACCCGGCCGGCGACGATCTCGACCGTGCGGCGTATCACCTCGAGATGCTCGTCGGTATCCAGCGTGGCCGACTCGCCGGTCGTGCCCATGGGAACGATGCCGTGGGTTCCGGACGCAATGTGCCACTCGAGAAGGCGCTCAAGCGCCGGCCAATCGACGGCGCCATCGGGCTGCATGGGCGTGACGAGAGCGACGATGCTGCCGGTAAACATGCTGCTGTGGCCTTTCGTCCGGAGCGATCCGGCGCGCTGTGAAAACGCCCGCATGGTACTTGAGGGGGGTCGGGGATAAAAGCGCGGGGCGGCAGGCGCGGGCCGCGCGGCCTCGGGTCAACCGGACTTCTTCTGGAGCAGGTAGGTGTAGGTGCCGTCGGCCGCCTGAGAGTCGAGCAGGGTGTTGCCGCTCTGACGCGCAAACACCTCGAAATCGCGGACCGAACCGGGGTCGGTGGCGATGACTTTAAGCAATGCCGCGGGCGCCATGCCGTTCAACGCCTGTTTCGCCTTCAGCAGCGGCATGGGGCAGTTCAGCCCGCGCACGTCCAGCACCCGCGCGGGTTCGCCAGCAATGTGCTCCTTCGTCTCTGACATCACCGAGCCTCCTGAATGCCGCGGAGGTTAACCCGGTCATCGACGCGCGCCAATCACCGACCGCGATCGACCTGTCCTTCGGTTATCATCACCGGCATGTCAGACGAGTCTGTCACCCCGAACGGCTATCGCGCCCGGCACGACCTCGCCGCTTGCCTGCGACGAACCGCAATGGCCGCCGCGATCGCGGTCGCGCTGCTGATCGTTCCGCCCCCTGAGGCCGTTTTCGGCGCGCCCGCGGACCTGGCGCTGTCGGCTGGAGCGGGCATACCGGATGAACTGCCCTCGCTCGGCGACGCCTCGTCCCGCATCATCTCGCCGGCGCTCGAGCGCGAGATCGGAGCGCAGTTCATGAAGCAGGTGCGGGCCGGGCTGCCGACCCGCGACGACCCCATCCTCAAGCACTGGGTAACCACTAATCTCAACACGCTCGCGCAGCACGCACAGCTGCGCGACAGCGCGCTTACCGTGGTGCTGATCGACAACGAGGACCTGAACGCGTTTGCCGCACCCGGTGGTGTGGTCGGCGTGAACCTCGGCATGCTGGCGTACGCCGAAGATGTGCACGAGTACTCATCGGTCATGGCCCACGAGCTTGCGCACCTGTCGCAGCGTCATTTCGCGCGCGGTATCGAGGAACAGCAGAAGGCTGCCGTACCGGCGATGGCGTCGCTGCTGGCAGCCATTCTGGTCGGCGCCATGGGCGGCGGCGACGCCGGCATTGCCGCGATTAGCGCGGCACAGGCAGCATCTCAATCGAATCAGCTGCGCTATAGCCGAGGACGCGAGACCGAGGCGGACCGCATCGGGCTTGCCACACTGGAGCGGGCG
>CAZVMA010000299.1:2248-3790 GCA_964628545.1 uncultured Pseudomonadales bacterium
TCGATCCTAACGGCATGGCGCGCATGTTCGAGCGCATGGAGCGCGCCTACCGATACACGCGACGCCCCCCCGAATTCCTGCTGACGCACCCTTTGTCGGAGCGTCGGGTCGCCGATGCCCGCCAGCAGGCCCTGGCCTACGGCCAGTCGCGTTATCCCGACTCGCCCGAGTACGGCATGATGCGCGCGCGCGTTCAGGTGCACTACGCCAAGACGCCCAAGATCGCTGTTACCGAGTGGGAACAGGCCGTACGCGAAGCGCCCGACAGCGCGGTCGCCCGGTATGGGCTCGCGCTGGCGCTGACCCGGGCGAAACGGTACCCGGAAGCCATCGCGCTGGGGGACGCCCTGTTCACTACCAGTCCCGAGCGCATCCTGCCGCTGGCCAGCTATGCCGAGCTGCTGATCGAGGCCGGCGAGCAGGATCAGGCCCAGCGCCTGCTGCTGCGCGGCCTGAAGGACACGCCCGAAAGCGTACCCCTGAACCGCCTGTACGCGGAATCGCTGACCCGGGACAAAGCGTACGCCAAGGCGCAAGCCGTGCTGACGCGTCAGACACTGATCGACAATCAGGATATTGATGTCTGGTACGAACTGGCCGAGGTGTCCGGGCTGGCGGGCGACATCGTCGCCGTGCATCGCGCGCGGGCCGAATTCTTCGCCCTGCGCGGCGCCTACGAACGCGCAATCCAACACCTCGAATACGCCCGTCGCCTGGTCGATATGCGCGACGCCCAGCTGCTTGCGCGGCTGGATCAGCGGCTTACCGATTTCCGCACCGCGCTGCGCGAAGCCCGCTCCTAGGGCCGGAAATCGAGCATCCGCTGCAGCGGCACCAGCGCGCGCGCACCGGTGTCCGCATCAACGTGAATCTCGTTTGCGGCCAATGCGGCGTCGTCGCGCAGCGTCGCCGCCAGCTGGCTGAGTTCGTTCATCGCCATCCACGGACAGTGCGCACACGACCGACAGGTGGCGCCGTCGCCCGCGGTCGGCGCCTCGATGAAGCGCTTGTCCGGATTGCGCTGTCGCAGCTTGTGAAACAGGCCGCGATCGGTGGCGACGATGAACGTGCGGTGCGGCAGCTCGGACGCCGCACGGATGATCTGCGAGGTCGAGCCCACCGCGTCCGCGATGGCGATGACTGCCGCGGGTGACTCTGGATGCACCAGCACGCCGGCATCCGGGTACAGGGATTTCAGGTCAAATAGCGCTTTCGACTTGAATTCCTCGTGGACAACGCAAGCGCCACTCCAGAGCAGCATGTCGGCGCCGGTCTGGGCCTGAATGTAGTGGCCCAGATGACGGTCCGGCGCCCACAGTATTTTTTCGCCCTGCGCGTGCAGGCGCTCGACGATCGGCAACGCAACGCTGCTCGTGACCACCCAGTCGGCCATGGCTTTCACGGCGGCGGAGGTGTTGGCGTAAACCACGACCCGGCGCTCGGGATGCTGCCGGCAGAAGTCGGCAAAGGCCTCCGGCGGACAACTCAGATCAAGCGAGCACTCTGCCTCCACCGTGGCCATCCAGACCCGCTTCTCGGGGG
>CAZVMA010000300.1:0-3778 GCA_964628545.1 uncultured Pseudomonadales bacterium
AAGCCCAAGCTGATGGCCATCGAAGCCAGCGGCGAGACCACCTTCCACCTCTGCGCCGCGCCGCAGATCGAGTTCGAGAGCGACAACCGGGCCTGGGTCGAGGTGTACGGTATCGCGGGCGGCCGCGGTTTCGACGGCCACACGAACGTCTTCGGCGGTCGTTACTTCGACGTTTGGGAAAAGCGCACCGACACGTGGAAGATCGCGCGCCGGGTCTACAAGCTGGATTGGCACATCGACCATCGCTTCCCGCCGGAAGCTGCGGTGATGCACCCGGAACTGGCGCCGGCGAAGCCGCGCTCGCCCGAGCATCCCCTGTTCCGGCGCATGGGCGCGGCCGACACCCGCTAACAGGGTCGTAGCGGGCGGCTTTACGCCAACGGACTGAGGCTCGACCCCATCGTGCCGACCGGGTCGGGCCGACACAATCAGGCGGGGCGAATGTGCGCGTTCACTCTGGCCAAAAGTTCGCCAAGGGCAAACGGCTTAGCCAATCGGTCGTTGAACATGGCAAGCGTCGACCCGGCGTCCGGCTTGATGTAGCCACTCACCAAAATGGCCGGCAGTGCGGGATCCAGCTGCCGCAACCGCGCCAGCGCCATATCCCCAGTCATATCGGGCATCAGGTAATCAATGATCGCGAGCCGGGGCCGCCGTTCGCGCACCAGTGCGACCGCCTCGACGACACTGCCAGCGGCCCGGGCATTGAAGCCGGCGCGCTCGAGCACGCGCACGACCTGAGCACGCACCAGCGGCTCATCATCGAGCACCAGCACCCAGCCGTCTGTCGATGGACGCTCGTTCAGCTGTGGTGTCGCCACGGTGTCGCCAGGCGCTATCGGGAGGCGAATGCCGGCTCCGTGCGCCGATGCCCCAGCCCCGCTTTGACCGCGCCCCGAAGACTCCACGTGGTTGCTCGCGCTGCCGGCCTCGGCAACCAGACCGGTTCCTGGGGCCGTTGCCGCCGTTGCGCTGACAGTCGCTCCGGCACCGTGCCTGCCGCTGGATAACGGCGCGTCCAGAGAGGAATCCATGGAGAGGTCGTCAGCGGTTGCAAGCGGTAGCGCGACGCTGAAGGTGCTGCCCTGGCCTTCGTCGCTCTGCACCAGCAATGCGCCCCCGAGCCGCGACAGAATACCCTGGACCGCGGCGAGACCCAGCCCACGGCCGTCAGCGCGAGTGGTGTAAAACGGATCGAAGATCCGGTCGAGATTGCCGGCGGAGATGCCGGCCCCCTGGTCTGCCACATCCACCAACACGCACGGGCCGGGCTCGAGGTGCCGTAACCGGGCATGCTCGAGGTCTTCGGCCGTCAGCGTTGCCGGCCGGGCGCGCAGCAGCACGCGCTGACCCGATCGACTGGCCTTGACCGCGTTGCTGACCAGATTGGCGATCACCTGACCCAACTGGCCCGGGTCAGTGCAGGCCATGACCGGCTCCGCTCCGACGGCGAGCTCGATGCCAACACCGGATTGGCGGGCCGCCCCACGCTGGATGCGCACCGCTTCCTCCAGCACCTGCCGCACATCCACCACCTCTCGCGCCGCCGCGCCGCGGCCGGCATAAGCCAGCAGCTGCTGCACCAGCTCCGCCGCCTGACGGCCGGCCACCAGTATGTCCTGCACCATTTCCCGCTGACCCGCCGCCTGTCGGCGATCGGTCGCGGGCTTGGCGCCTGAAGACGGCTCAACGCCCGGTGCGCCGCGCTTGCGCTGCTCGTGCTCTGATTCGTCGGCTAGAGGCGCGTTCGCTGCCTGCTGGTCGATTGCCAGGGCGTCTGCCTCGAGCATCGAGGCATTGGCTAGAATCGCTGCCAACAGATTGTTGAAATCATGCGCCACGCCGCCCGCCAGCAGACCCAACTGCTCGAGCCGCCGCGCCTCGGCCATACGCGCCTGCGAGCGCACCCGGTCGGCTTCCATCTGTCGGCGAGCAGAAGTGTCCCACGCCGAGATCAAAAGAGCATCCTGCCCGAGAAAGCGGATGGTCTTCCGCTGCACCTCGACCCACCCCACCACCTGATCGTCGCGCACCAGCGGCAGCTCGAACTTGACTCCTTCCGGATGCTCATCTTTCAGCAGGGATGCGGACAACACATCTTCCGTCGGGCGGCCGAGCGGTTCGCCGTCGCCGGTGAAGAGAAGGTCGACCGCGAGTCCGTTGTAGAACCGTACACGATCATCCTGCACCACGATCAACGCGGCACCGGACTCCTCTGCCAGTACCCGAAGCGTCTCGCGGCTCTCCTGATCGCGGCGCAGCGCGAAGGTGCGGGTGCGGGCGTGGTTGACGCCGACCACGACACACAGCGCGATGATGCTGAGGTAGTTGACCAGATTGTGTGCTGGCAGCAGGTCGGCGGGCGGCGGCGCGATGCCAAGATACTGACCCCAGTACAGCCCCTGTATGGCACCAACGCAGGCAATGCCAACGATCGCCGTGGAGCGGTCGGTGCCGTAGATGCTGACGAGGAGTGGCGCGATTGGCAGCCATGCCGCGCCGATGCCGTCGATCCCGCCCTGCGTCCACGAGGTGGCCGCAGCAACGATGACACCCATCACGGCAAACACGGTGGCCGCGGCTTCGGAGGAGAGGCCGGCCCGCTGCAGAAGGGCCGGCAGCGACAATCCGATCATCGCCGCGACTGCGGCGACGAACTGATCCAGTGGCACCGGGCCCAGCAGCACGCGCGTACCAAGCGCAAGCAGGATCAGCAGTACGGCCATGATCACGCACACGTCGACCAGCCGACGGGTGGTCCAGCCCGAGGTGGGCTGACCCAGACGATCAGCGATAATGCCGGAACCGAGCCTGCTCACCGGACGCAACCCGGCAAGCCGCCTTTGAATAGCTGCGGCTGAACCAGGCCGCTCAGCGACACATTCACCGCGTTTCCACCCTCCGCCGCGCCCTAAGGGCCTTACGTGAACAATCAGGTCTGACCATTGCGCACCATACGCTGGTGCTTCAGCGCGGCACAGGCGGGATGGCGCACGCAGGCTGGGTCTTTCCTCGATTCGTGAACTACCGCACAGTACTCGCCCCCGCCGGCTACGAGCCGGATCGGTTCCTGTGCTGCGCCTAGCGCCCTACCCTGGAGATTGCCGCCCATCATGAACAATCGCATGCTCGGATCGCTGTGGCCGGTAAGCCCGCTGACCCTCGGAGGCGGTGGCCTCGGCCAGCTGTGGGGACCGACCGACCGGGATGAAGCGGTCGCTACCGTTCAGGCCGCAGTCGCCGGGGGCATCAACCTGATCGATCTGGCGCCCGGGTACGGACGCGGCGAAGCCGAGGCCGTGGTGGGTGCCGCATTCGCGGGACAGGTGCCCGCAGGCGTTCGCGTGACCACCAAGTGTCAGCTCGGAACCGTGCCCGCAGCCGACGTCGCCGGCACCATCCGAAGACGTCTTGAGCGCAGCCTGGAGACACTGCGCTTGCCGCGCGTCGATCTGTTGTTCCTGCACTCGAACATCGTGCCGGACGATTACCGCTTCCCGCGCGACGCTGACACCCAGGCCGGATTCGCCACCCCCTTCTCGCTGTACCGCGACGCGGTGATCCCGGCGTTCGAAGAACTGCAAGCCGAAGGACTGATCGGTGCCTGGGGCATCACCGGTATCGGCCTGCCAGGAACCATTATCGACGCGCTGGCGCTACCCGTGCGCCCAGCTGTCATTCAGTGCATCGCCAACTGCCTCGACTCTGCCGGCGCCATCCGCCGCTTCGACGAACCGGCGCGGCCGCGCGACATCATTGCCGCCGCGCGCGCAGCCGG
>CAZVMA010000301.1:0-3753 GCA_964628545.1 uncultured Pseudomonadales bacterium
CAGTCCCCGAGAACGCGTCGCTGAATACCGCGACAAACGACGGCACAACGTTTTCCGGATTGCTAAGCAACACCGCCAGGGCACCGACGGCATAGAACACGCCCATGAACGGCACGATGGCTGAAGCCACAAGGGCGATACGTCGGATGCCGCCGATGATGACCATTCCCAGCAAGGCTGCAAAAAGCAGCCCGCTGAACCAGCCTGGTATGCCGAATGACGCCTCTACCCCAGATGCCAGACTGTTGCTCTGCGGCATGTTGCCCGAGCCAAACGAACTGACCACCACCGCGCACGCGAACAGGACGGCAAGCCACTTCATGTTCAGGCCGCGCTCCATGTAGTACATGGGGCCGCCGGCGATGCGGCCGGTGTTGTCGATCACCCTGTAACGGTGCGAGATGGTGACTTCCACCATCTTGGTTGTCATGCCCAGGAACGCGGTCATCCACATCCAGAACAACGCGGCAGGGCCACCCAGATAGATGGCAAAGGCGACGCCCGCGATGTTGCCGGTACCCACCGTTCCGGAGAGCGCTGTCGATAACGCCTGGAAGTGCGTTGCATCGCCTGGATCATCCGGACGAGCGTGCCGACCCGCCAGGACGCTCCATGCGTGCCGAAAAAAGCGCACCTGCGGGAAACCGAGGTATAGGGTGAAGAACAGACCTACGCCAAGCAGCAGCCACGGAAACCAGACGGCGCTGCCCAGTTGCCCATCCAGGAAAGTGAGCAGGTTTGTGGTGAACTCCATGTCGCCGCCTCCGGTCGGAATCAGCGGTCCGCCGGCAGCAGCGCGTCACGCATGATGTTGTAGAGCAGATTCTGTTCGATGACGCCGCGCAGAGCCTCTGCGTTGGGGCCGCGCGCAAACGCGGCCACATCTTCACCGCCGTGGGTTTCGCTTTCCATCGGGATACCGGCCACCTGCAGGAAGTCGACCGCAGTGGTATCCACGTCGGTTAGGTCGGGAACGGATTCCCGGTAGCCGGGACCGTTGGCGTAGCCGAGCGTGGTGTACGGTCGACCGTTGGCGTCCTCGGCGTGCTCGCCCGCTGGCGCCTCCACCTTGCCGAGGATTGGGTTGCCTCGTTTCGGGTAACCGGCAATCGTGAACGTGTGGCTGTGATCTGCCGTGACCATGATCAGCGTGTCTGCTGCATCGGTGAGTTCATTTGCTACCGCTACCGCATTTGCCAGCGCGATACCGTCCGTCAAGGCCCGATGCGCGTTGCCGGCATGATGCGCGTGATCGATCTTGCCGCCCTCGATCATCAGGAAGTAGCCGCGCGGGTTCTGACGCAGACGCTCGATCGCGAAGCGGGTCATGTCCGAGAGTGACGGCTCGCCTGCTCCGTCTTTTTCTCGCTCGATGTCGAACTGCAGGTGCGAGGGCTCGAACAGACCGATGACCTGCCCTGTCTTTCTGGGCAGCGCATCGAAGCCCGCCTTGTTCCAGACATAGCGCCGTTCGGAAGCGGCGCCGATCCACTCATCGATCAGATTACGGTCATCGCCCCTGACGCCCATCACCGATGGATACTCCGGGTCGGCGACATCATCGGGCAGGAACAGGACGCGCCCGCCACCCAGCACGACGTCAATACCATCACCGTGGTCGAATTCGATCAACTGTCGGGCAATATCTCGGCAACCCTGCTCCGTGGCGATGGCAGGCAACTGCCGATCAGCTTCCCAATCGCGGTTCGGTACATGAGCATAGGTGGCACCCGGAGTCGCGTGCGTGATGCGCGTCGTGGTCACCACCCCGGTTGCGAGTCCTGCGTCCTCGGCTTGCTCCAGCAGCGTTGGCAGCTCTGCCTTCAACGCGCCGGCGCAGTCGCTTCGCTCTACACTCGCGCGCACGCCGAACACCCCGATGCGCGTCTTCTCGCCAGTCATCATCGCGGACATGGTGCCCGCGCTATCCGGTACCTGGGCGTCGGTGTTGTAGGTCTTGACCAGCGCAACGTTCGGAAATTGCTCGAACGGCAGTACATGCTCTTCACCGGTCTGGCCCGCCATCTGCCCGGCCAGAATGCGGGTGGCCGTGATCGTGCTGATGCCCATGCCGTCACCTACGAACAGAATGACGTTGCGGGGAGGCGCAACCTCTTCCCCCGCAGCTTCCCCTGCAGCTTTCGAGGCCATGGGGGTTCCTGCCAGAGCGGAAACAACGATTCCGACGATCCAACGTCCCGGGATTTTCATGCCGGAGCCCTCGGTGTGCGCATCGTGACAAACTCCTCCGCTGCGGTTGGATGAATGCCGATCGTTCGGTCGAAGTCCGCCTTGGTTGCCCCCGCCGTCAGCGCAACGGCGAAGCCCTGAATGATTTCTCCGGCATCCGGCCCCACCATATGCGCGCCCAGAACGCGCTGGCTCTCGGTGTGTACGATCAGCTTCATGAACGTCCGCTCATCGCGACCCGATAGGGTGTGCTTCATCGGTCGGAAGTCGGTGGCGTAGACATCGACCTTTCCGTGTTGTGCGCGGGCGGCGGCTTCCGTCAAGCCGACGGTGCCGATGTTGGGCTGGCAGAAGACGGCCGTGGGAATCAGCGTGTAGTCGACGCTGCGCGTTGGCAGATCGCTGAACAGGTTATTGGCGATGCACATGCCCTCGGCAATGGCTACGGGCGTAAGCTGCACTCGATCGATGACGTCGCCAATCGCATGAATGCCGGGGACGTTGGTTCGATACTGATCGTCGACGATGACGCCGCCGCGCGCCGTGCAGGCAACGCCCGCGCGTTCCAGGCCAAGGTTTCGGGTATTAGGCGCCCGACCGGTAGCGTAGAGCACGATATCCGCATCCAGTGTTGCACCATCGGCCAGATGCACGCGTCGCGCACGGAGTTGCGTCTGCTCGCCGGGGATATCTTCGATCGCGGTCACCTCAGTACCGAAACGCAGATCGATATGCTTCTTTCGCAGTTCGGCCGCTACGAAATTGCGCACGTCGTCGTCAAATCCGCGCAGGAACAGCGGGCCGCGGTAGATCAACGTCGTTGCTGCGCCCAGTCCAGCGAAAATACCGGCGAATTCGACCGCGATATAGCCGCCGCCGACAATCACCACGCGGCGCGGAAATCGAGGCAGATAGAATGCCTCGTTCGAGGTGATCACGAATTCGCGCCCTAGAATATCCGGCACCACCGGTGTGCTGCCGGTGGCGATGAGGATATTGCGGGCGCGGCAGATACGGTCGTCGATGCGTACGCGCTCGGCATCCAGCAGTTCGGCGTGCCCATGCAGTACCTGGACGCCGGCGCTCTCAAGCAGGTTGCGGTAGACCCCGTTCAGTCGCTCGATCTCGCGCGTCTTGTTGTCGCGCAGTCGAACCCAGTCGAACGTAGGCGGTGATACGTCCCAGCCGAATCCATGCGCGTCGTTGAATTCCTCGCCGAAGTGCGAGCCATAAACGAACAGTTTTTTCGGCACGCACCCGACATTGACGCACGTGCCGCCGAGATAAGTGCTTTCCGCCACGGCGACGCGGGCGCCGCGCGCGGCGGACATGCGGCTTGCCCGCACGCCGCCAGAGCCCGCTCCAATCACGAACAGGTCATAGTCATAAGTCATGTTGATCAACCATCAGTGACCTGCGCAAGGATGATCTGGGCAAGAGCGCAGGAGCGTACTGGATCGGTCTGGATTTGCCTAGGCAGGCTCTGACAAGACAATGTCCAGCAGCAGGTTACGGGCAGTGAGCCACCGATTGGCGTACCGGATCTCCCGCTATACTGTCCTG
>CAZVMA010000302.1:0-3747 GCA_964628545.1 uncultured Pseudomonadales bacterium
AAAGTGATCAATCACCAGCAGAACGGCCGGTCCATGAGCACGGCGGATGGTCTTGAGGGCGTGAGTGAGCTGATGGCTTGCGGGAGCCTGAACGCCGGCGGGATCCTGGCGGGGTATGAGGTGCTGTTCCTGGAGGGCCGTCAAAAGTCGCAGCTCGATCAGTTCGTGCGCGGCATCAGCGTGGATTGTGATGATTTCGGCTGACAGCCGTGGGAGCAATCCGGCTGATACGAAAGAGGTTTTCCCGGTTCCGGCTGGTCCGCTGAAAAGAGCGACTCGGAATCCCGGTTCTGGTGCCCGCAGTTCGATCTGTGACTTCCAGTGAGCGATACTGACGGGAAGCCCCTTTTGATTGCGGGGGCCGGGCAGCAGTTCGGGGAAACTGTCAGCACCGGAGGCATCGAAAGGCCTGAGGCTGGTGGGAACTGGCAGTGCGAGTGCAGCGGAATTCCGAGGCGATGTATCCTTCAGCCAGCCCTGCATCAGTTGGACGATGCTGGCGGCAGTGAGGCAGCGATCGGACATGCTGCGCTGAAGAGTGCTGCTGCAGATCTGTTCGAACAGTATTGGGATTGCCGGCTGCACCTGTCGAACGGGAACGTGTTTGGCGGCCGCGATCTGCCGTCGGATTTCCGCGGGATTTCGACCTCGAAATGGGCGGACACCTGTCAGCAGTTCGTAGCAGATGACTGCAAATGAGAACAGGTCACTGCGGTAATCAGCGCGGTGTTCTTCATCGGCTGCCTGTTCCGGACTGAGGTAGTCTGTGTGCGGCGGGAACGGAACGCAATTCAGCAGGGGAATGGCGGAATCCGGTTCGAGGATGATGCACTGCGGACTGAGTGCAAGATGTGACAGTCCGAGGCTGTGCAGGTGTTCGAGAGCGCTGGCGATTTTGATCAGGATCCCGACGGCGTCGCGGGGAGCCGGGCGGCGACTTTGCAGCTGTTCATGCAGTGCAATCCCCCGACATTCGGAGGTGACAAGTCGCAGTGTGCCGTCGGGCAAACTGCAGCAATCCACAATCGGGACAATACTGCTGTGGGGATAAGCTTTGAGGGTCTCATATTTCTGCAGCAGCTGAGCGGTCTCTGCAGCGGAATGGGTGACGGCGTAACGAATCCAGACGGATGCTGAAGTCAGACGGTCCGTGCCTCCCCAGACTGTTCCGAGCGAATCTTCGCTGCGGAACGTACGGCAGACAAAGCGGGCTTCTGCCGGAGGCAGAGGATCGGAGTACAGCCTTGCGGCGAGCCGGGGCACAATCTGTGGAAAGCGCTGGCAAAGTGAGGCAACGCTGACCGGCCTGCCGGCCACTCGACTGGCGCGATATTCACCGGCGGCCAGTTCCAGAGTCCATGGAATATGCGTGTCCGGACTGATGAGCTGCTGCAGATACTGTTCGGTCGTCAACGGTTCCGAGGTGGTCCAGCGGAGCATTTGATCTGACAGCAGCTGCTGCAGAAATTCAAGGGGAGCCGAGTCTTCGCAGTCAGTGGGCGGCTGCGGGACGGACTGTGACTGCGCTGCAGGGTGGGTGCAGGACCGATCCGAATTCGGTTGGGCAAGAGAACTCATTGTGCCACCCCACGTCCCTGATCACCGACGACTCGAAACAATCACCCTGCAGTGTGTCATTCGAATCGGTGGGCTGGCAAGTGGGAGTGTGGCTGGATGATTGCAGGTTCCTGGTGAGCTGTGCGGATCCTGCGGGTTATGCGGACTGGGGCGTCACAGGCCTGCGGGCAGCGTGGGCGGCTGGCCGGGGGTGACCGCAATTTCAAAGCGGTCTCCGGCTTTCGCCGAGCTGCTGAAGAAGCCACAGTTTTGCAGATAGAAGTGGGACCCGTCGACACCGCCGGTAAAGTCCAGCCGATGACGCTGGTCACCGGTGGCGTCCACGGTCAGACGTGCTTTGTTCACTGCGTGCCAGTTGCCGGCTGTATCACGCACGTGGACGTTGCCGTAATTGACTCTGCGGGTGATATGGCCGGTGGTGGGATCGAAGTTTTCGAGGAACGAGTGGAAGCCTTTGAGCGATGTGGTGGTCTGAGGTCGGCGAAAGCTGGCAATCAGTTTCCATGATGCGTCGGTTGTGTCGCTGAACCAGCAGGTGTAGACCGTGGTTTTAGTTGCGGCATCCGGCTGGACTCGAGTGAGGAAGCGACAGATGGTGCCGGCTTTCCACGGATAGACGAGGTAGCTTTGACCGCCTGAGCCTTCGTTGCCGAATTCACCGATGCGTACGTCCTTGCCACTGGCCAGAGTGATGATCCGTTGCTCCGGGGGAATTGACTTCGGGTCATCTGTCTGAAAAGGGCTCCACACAGAAAACAGGATGCGGCGTTCCGTGGCGCTGTTCACCTGCATACCGAAGTAACCTTCACTGAAGCCATTGGCCATGAAGTAGGACCCGATGGTGTCCTGTCCTTCAGGAACGGTCAGTTCGGTGTATGCGTATTCGATGTCCGTGTTGCGCGGGACTGTGTATCCGAGGTGTACCGAGGGTCCGCGGCGTCCCCAGTAGAACATGTTGCCTTGATTGTCGCGAACAAAATCCAGCTGCAGATTGGCATCAGCGGATTGCACGATGAGGTTTTTGAGGGTGCCAAAGGAGTCGCCGCTGCGAGAGACTCCCTGCAGATCGATTCTGACGTAGCCCGGTTGTCGGACCTGCAGGTTGCCGATTGGGAGGGCGGCGGTGCTGGCTGCGGGTACGGCCACGGTAAAATTTGTTTCGCCACTGCGAACGAGCAGTTCTGCAGCGGCCTGCGTGCTGGCATCGAGGCTGAGTGTCAGTGCTGCGGGCTGATTCAGATGAAAGTAGACGGACCAGACGTCCTGAGTGTCGTTCCATTCCAGCGCGGCGTTGCGACGCAGTCCGCGTCCGCCGATTTCCGGGGCGGTGCGGAAGCTGTTGCCGGCAAGCGGTATCTGCCAGTCGGTGGCAGGGGCGGAATCGCTGCTGAAGGACAGTGACAAAAGGATAAGGGCGGTGAGTGTTGTCAGTCGGTGCATGCAAGGTGCCTGTTTCGCAATATGCGGGCCAAAACGCTGTGAAACCGAGTCGTCGAAAAGGTTAGCAATTGCCGGGCTGTTCAGCCAATGTCGGTGGTCGGTGGTCGCTGCGGAACCTGAAATTGGTTTTGGGGGAGGATGTGGTATGCTGTTGCTGCGTGGAGTCTGAGCGGCCTGGTTTTCCGGCTGGAGCGATGTGATGGGTTTCTGTTTGCGGCTGATTTGCCTGTGCTTGCTGTGGAATGCGGGTTATTCCCTGTCGTGCGAGGCCGCGGAGCTGCGTGCCGGTGCGGCTCAGCTGGATGTGACTCCAGTGTCATTCCCGGTGATTGTTAACGGGATGGTGGAGGAGCGGGCAGCGGAGCGAGCAGCGGACGTACTGATGAGTCGGGCGCTGGTATTGGACGACGGCTCGGTGCGTCTGGCGATCGTGGTGCTTGACAGTCTGATGCTGCCACGAGAGATGTTGGATGACGTGAAGCAGCAGGCATCGCAGCGGACGGGTATTCCAGAGGAGCGGATGCTGATCTCTGCGACTCATACGCATTCGGCCCCGTCTGCCATGCCGTGTCTGGGCAGTCGTGTGGATCCGGCCTATGCCCAGTTTCTGCCTGGTCAGATCGTGCGGAGCATTGTGCAGGCGAATGAGCGGCTGGAACCGGCGGAGGTGGGTTGGTCGGTGGTGACGGATGACGTGCACAATCACTGTCGCCGCTGGATTTTTCGAGC
>CAZVMA010000303.1:0-3746 GCA_964628545.1 uncultured Pseudomonadales bacterium
TTCAGCCAGCCTCGGCAGTCCGACCTACCACTGGTTCTCGGGCGGCACCATGCTGGCCGCCTGGTTCTTCACCACGGATCCCGTTACCCATCCCGCCGGCAGGCGCGCACAGCTCGCGTTCGGCGTCATCATCGGCGTGGTGACCTGGTCCATTCGCTGCTTCGGCGCCTACCCAGACGGCATCGCGTTCGCCATTCTGCTGGCGAACGGCGCGAGCGCCTGGCTGGATCGACCGAGGGGCGATACAACAGGAGCCCGAGCATGAGCGGGCAAACCGCCGCGCGAGGAGTGGCCGCGTTGACCGGTATCGGCCTGACCTGTGCCTTTACGCTGGCGCTGGTGGACAGCGTCACCGCCGACCGTATCGGCGCGAACCGCGCGGCGCAGGCAGCGGCTGCCGTGCTTGCGCTGACCGGTCACGAGGCACCGCCGCGCGGCGACTGGCGCGACGATCGCTGGCTGCTGTGCGACGGCACGCTGCTGCTGCGCGGGTCCGCGACAGGCTACGGCGGGCCCATCGACTGGATGCTGGCGACCACGCCCGCAGGCGCTACCCCGCCAATGCGCATACGGGCCGTGCGGGTCACCGCGCATCGGGAGACACCGGGCATCGGGGATTTTCTGGACACGCCTGAAGCGGGCTGGCTCGCCCGGTTCCGCGGGCGCGACGCGACCGGGGCCATGCCGGATGCGCTGACCGGCGCTACCGTCACCACGCGCGCCCTGTCGCAGAGCATAGCCGAGGCGCTGGCCCGGTCCGACGCGGAGCATCCGGAGGGATGTCCGAAATCATGAGCGATCACCCATTGACGTCCGACGCGCGAACAGCAATCCCGAGCGCCGCGCCCCCGACGTGGCGCGATGCGCTGCTCGCCCGCAATCCCGCCTGGGTGCAATTGCTCGGGCTGTGTCCGGCGCTCGCCGTGTCCAGCAGCCTCGTCCATGCCCTCACGCTGGCGCTGGCAACCGCTGCAGTGCTGCTCGGCTCCAATATCGTTATCGCCGCCGTGCGCGCGTTGATTCCGCCGTTCGCGCGCCTGCCGGCGTTCGTGCTGATCATCGCCACCTGGACCACGTGCGCCGTCATGCTGCTCGAGGCGTTCGCGTTCGAGGCCTATCTGGGCGTTGCGCTGTTCGTGCAGATCATCGTGACCAACTGCATCATCCTCGCGCGCGCAGAGACGGTCGCCAGCCGCACCGGCATCGGTGTGGCGGCACTCGACGCGCTGCGCACCAGCGCCGGTTTTGCGCTGGCGTTGATGGGTCTGGGCGCCGTTCGGGAGCTGGTCGGCAAGGGCACGCTGGGCGCCGGCCTGGATCGACTGCTTGGACCAGCGGCCGCCGACTGGACGCTGCACCTCACCGGCGACGCGGGCGGGCTGCTGCTGGTAAGCCTGCCCCCGGGCGCATTCCTGACTGCCGGTCTGCTGCTGGCGCTCGGTCAGGCGCTCTCGCGCGCGCGCAGCCGATCGCGTCCGGAAATGCCCGGCGCGACAGGCGGCCTTGAGGCGCCCGACGGCGTACCCAAGACAGGTCACGGCTCGGGGACAGAGACATGAATCGCACCAAACGCGCCGCGATCTACGAGCGGCTGAAGAGCGCCAATCCTCATCCCACCACCGAACTCGAGTATCGCTCTCCGTTCGAGCTGCTGATCGCGGTGATCTTGTCGGCACAGGCCACCGACATCAGCGTGAACAAGGCAACACGGCCGCTGTTCGCGGTCGCGAACACGCCAGCGGCTTTGGCCGCGTTGGGCGTAGACGGGCTGAAGCCCTTCATCCGCCATATCGGTCTCTTCAATACCAAGGCGGTGAACGTGATCCGCACCTGCGAGATCCTGTGCGCGGACCATGGGGGTGAAGTGCCCGCCGACCGGACTGCGCTGGAAGCCCTGCCGGGCGTGGGGCGCAAGACCGCAAACGTGGTCCTGAACACAGCGTTTGGAGTTCCCGCCATTGCCGTCGACACGCACATTTTCCGGGTCGCGAACCGGACCGGACTGGCGCGTGGCGCCAATGTCGTCGAGGTGGAAGATCGCCTGACCCGCTTCACACCGCCCGAGTACCGGCAGGACGCGCATCACTGGCTGATTCTGCACGGCCGCTACACGTGCCTGGCGCGGGCACCGCGCTGCGGCGCATGCCTGATCGAGGATCTGTGCGAGTTTGCGGACAAGCGGGACGATTGAGGTTGCCGGGCCGGAGGGACGCAGACGGGCGCCCGCGATCACAGATCAACCAATTCAACCTCGTCGATCGAACGGCCCAAGAAGAACGCGCCCACGCGCCGAAAGCGCGCCGCGCCATCCGTTGCGCACAGCGTCACGCGTTCGCTCAAGGCCCCGGCGCCAACCCCATCCGGCCAATCCCGGGCGGTCCTGCCCGACTGCAGAAACAGACCCGCGTCGCGCCCCGCGGCGACCGCGGCCGCCGTGGTCGCGGCGGAATCCACGATGCGGGCGGCTGATCCACGGGCCGCCAGGTGCGCCTGGATGGCAGCGCCGAACACCGGGAAGTGCGTGCAACCGAGCAGCACCGTCAGCGGCGCCGCTGCGCCCTGGTCGGCCTTGACCGCAATACCAAGCCCCGCAAGATAATCGTCCAGCACGGCCTGCACGATCGGACCGTCGCGCCGACCTTCCTCCGCCAGCGCGACCAGCAGCGGGCAGGCGCGTCCAGCGACCTCGAGATCGGGCCGCAAATCAAGCAGCGCGCGCTGATAGGCACCGCCGGCCAGGGTGCTTTCGGTCGCCAGCACCAGAACGCGACGCGACGCGATCGCCGCGGCCGCCTGCGCACCGGGCGCTACAACGCCAAACACCGGCAGCGGCGCGTAACGCTGCGCAAGGGCTTCCAGCGCGACCGCTGACGCGGTGTTGCACGCCACCACGAGCGCCTTGACGCCGCGCTCGACCAGTATGCTGGCCGCCTGCACCGCATAGCGGCGCACCGTGCCCGCGCTTTTGGTGCCGTAGGGCAGCCGGGCGGTGTCGCCGAGATAGACGAACTGTTCGTCGGGCAGCGCCGTCAGCAGCGCCGCCAGCACCGTCAGGCCGCCCACGCCGGAATCGAAGACGCCAATCGGGGCCGGGTCATGAGTGCGGGCAACAGGCGCGGTCACGGCCAGCGCCTGCCGGGGGTTCGTCTCGCGGCGTGCGGCGGCTCGCCGGGCTGGCGCACCCGGACCTCGCCGACGATCGCGTCGCGCGCTGTGTTATGGTAACGGTCGATTGAAGGGGTGGACATCGTAGCGATGATGGCGGCGCGCTTTCGCGGATTCCTGCCCGTGGTGATTGATCTCGAAACCGGCGGCTTCGACGCGCGCGGCAGCTTTAGGCCCGGCGTCCGGCCCCGACTTGCGCCCGGAGACGGCCTTGAACGCACTGCAGGCTACGGCTGCGGCGTGCCAGCGCTGCCCGCGAGCAGCGAGCCGGCGGCAGGTGGTGTTCGGCGCTGGCGACCCGCGGGCCCGGCTGGTCATCGTCGGCGCCGCTCCGGATGCGGCCAGCGACGCGGCAGGCATCCCGTTCGCGGGCCCGGCGGGCGAGTTGCTCGACAAGATGCTGCAGGCGATGCACCTGCGCCGCGCCGACGTCTGGCTCACCACGCTCGTGCTGTGTCGAAGCAACGACGATGGGCCACCCGAGGCCGAAGCCGTGGCCGCGTGTCAGGGCTACCTCGCCCGCCAAATCGACCACATCCGCCCCGAGGCGCTGCTGCTGTTCGGCGACGGCTGATCACGAG
>CAZVMA010000304.1:0-3738 GCA_964628545.1 uncultured Pseudomonadales bacterium
CCTGCGCCCGAAGGTAGTCCTGCAGGGTCTGGGTCATGCGCCAGTTGCTCGGCCGCCTGGGGGTCTGTCGGATCACGAGGCCGCTGGCAAAGACGCGGTCGGACTCGACGTCTTCCGGGTTTACGCCCGTGTTGCCAATCTGGGGATAGGTGAGCGTGACGATCTGTCGCGCGTACGAAGGATCCGTCAGGATCTCCTGGTAACCGGTCATGGCGGTGTTGAAAACGACCTCGCCGACCGAGATGCCGTCGATCCCGATCGAGGAGCCGTGGAACACACTGCCGTCTTCCAATGCTAGTAGCGCCGGCATCACGTCGTCATCCAGTTGTCTGTGCCCGTCATCATCGCCCAGCGCTCCGATCGGCGCTCAGGCGCGTCCAGCCTCACCAGCACCCTGTCGCTTGTGCCGACCTCACGCCGCTGACGCGTCGCCGCCGACATGGACAGGCTCGCCCGTCCGATGCCTTGCGCGCGCCGCTTGCCGCCCCGTCCTGGTTTGCTTCTGGCCGGAGGACCACGAGAGCAGATTGGACAGGGGATCGAGCCATGCGGCAGGTTTCAGGCCGGCTGCACCTCTCTGGACGGGTGGTTCGGAACCATCCGCCTGGCAAGGGTCGCAGGAAACCGGCAGGGCGAGGGGTATGCGCAGTCGTCCTGCACCACCCGTCTCGATTGGAGGCAGGAGTCTACCGAAGCGTCGGGCTGAAGCCCAGCACATCCTGCATGTCATAAAGACCGCGGTCGCGCGTCATCAGGTATCGCGCCGCGCGCAGCGCGCCTTCCGCGAAGTTCAACCGGCTGTGGGCGCGATGGGTGATCTCGATGCGCTCACCCGCCCCGGCAAACAGCACGGTGTGGTCGCCGACGATATCGCCGGCGCGGACCGTCGCGAAACCGATGGTGTCCCGACGGCGAGCGCCAGTCTGTCCTTCGCGCCCGTAGACGGCCACTTGCGACAGATCACGATCCAACGTCGCCGCGAGAATCTCGCCCATCCGCACAGCTGTTCCGGATGGCGCGTCGACCTTGTGCCGGTGGTGCGCCTCGATGACCTCGACATCCGCGTCGTCACCGAGCACGCGCGCAGCCATCTCGATCAGCCGAAACACCAGGTTCACGCCCACGCTCATGTTGGGCGCGTGCAGGATCGCGGTACGCTCGGCAGCGGCACCGATGGCGGCACGGCCAACGGCATCGATGCCCGTGGTGCCAATGACCAGCCGACGCCCGTGCGCCGCGCAGAACGCGGCGTGCGCCAGCGTGGCGGCAGGCGTGGTGAAGTCGATCAGCACGTCGAACGCGCCCGCATCCATGGCGCTGCCCGGCTGCACCGGCACACCGAGGCGACCCACACCCGCCAATTCGCCGGCGTCAGCGCCGATCAACCCCGAATCATCGCGCTCGTAGGCGGCCCCGAGCTCCAACCCGTCCGCCTCACCGACTGCCTGAATCAACGTCCGACCCATGCGCCCGGCGGCACCCGTAACGGCAATGCGCATGTGTTCGCTCCTCAGCCCGTCAGGCCGTCGAAGAAGTCCTTCACGCCCTTGAACCAAGAACTGCCTTTCGGCGAGTGTTTCTCACCGTCGCCCTGCAGGGTGTCCTGAAACTCGCGCAGCAGCGCTCTCTGACGTTCGGACAGGTTCACCGGCGTCTCGACCACCACCTTACAGAGCAAGTCACCCACGCCACCGCCCCGAACGGGCGTGACGCCCTTGCCGCGCAATCGGAACAGCTTGCCGGTCTGCGTCTCGGCTGGAATCTTCAGTTTCACGCGTCCGTTGAGGGTGGGTACCTCGAGCTCGCCGCCCAGCGCCGCGTCGACAAAACTGATTGGCACCTCGCAATACAGGTTGCGGCCGTCGCGCGCGAAGATGGGATGCTCGCGCACCTCGATCTGCACATACAGGTCACCAGGAGGGCCGCCGTTGACGCCGGCCTCGCCCTCTCCGGCGAGCCGGATGCGGTCCCCGGTATCCACTCCGGCGGGAATCTTCACCGACAGGGTCTTGCGCTTTTCGACCCGCGCGCGTCCTCCGCAAGTGCCGCAGGGATCGGTGATGATCTTGCCGGCACCACGACACCGAGGACAGGTTTGCTGCAGGGAGAAGAACCCCTGGGCCACGCGAATCTGCCCCGCGCCGCCGCAGTCAGGGCACGTTGCGGGCCGCGTACCGGGCTTGGCGCCGGTACCGTCGCAGTCGGCGCAGGCCGCCAGAACCGGCACCCGAATCTCTACGGTGTCGCCGCTGACCGCTTTCTCTAGGTCGAGCTCCAGACCGTAGCGCAGGTCCGACCCGCGCTGCACCGAGCTGCGGCCGCGCCCGCCACCAAAAATGTCGCCAAAAACATCGCCGAAGATGTCGCTGAAGCTGCCGCCCGCAAACCCGGGCCCGCCACCACCGGCGGCGCCCGCCAGTCCCGCGTGACCGAAGCGGTCGTAGGTTTCGCGCTTCTCGGCGTCGGACAGCACCTCGTAGGCTTCGCTCGCCTCCTTGAACTGCTCTGCCGCTGACTCATCATCCGGATTCCGGTCCGGGTGATACTTCATGGCCAGACGCCGATAGGCTTTCTTGATATCGGCAGCCTCGGCGTCACGCTGGACGCCGAGCACCTCGTAATAGTCACGCTTGGCCATGGGGAGACCGATCCTCGAACGATGACCCGCCTGCGGTCGGTCGACCGCGACGGATCACTTTTTCCTGGTGTCGTCGACTTCCTCGAACTCCGCGTCCACCGTATCGCCGGTTGCACCGCCCGCATCGCCCGAACCAGCGCCGTCGGCAGGGCCGCCGCCAGGCGCGCCGGCGTCCGCATACAGTTTCTGCGCCAGCACCGCGGAGGCCTCGGAGAGGGCCTGCATCTTAGCCTCGATGTCGGCTTTGTCGCCATTCTTGACTGCAGTCTCAAGCGCCGCGGCGGCCGTCTCGACGGCACTTTTCTCGGCATCGGTCGCCTTGTCGCCTGCATCCGCCGCCGCCTTGCGGCTGGCGTGAATCATCGAGTCGGCCTGATTGCGCAGGCTGACCATCTCTTCGAAGCGCGCATCCTCCTCCGAGTGGGCTTCGGCATCACGCACCATGCGGGCGATCTCGTCTTCCGACAGGCCGCTTGAAGCCTTGATCACGATCGACTGCTGCTTGCCGGTGGCCTTGTCCTTGGCGGATACGTTCAGGATCCCGTTCGCGTCGATATCGAAGCTGACTTCGATCTGCGGCATGCCGCGCGGCGCGGGCGGAATATCGCTCAGATCGAACCGACCCAGCGACTTGTTCGAGCCGGCCTGCTTGCGCTCGCCCTGCAGCACGTGAATGGTGACTGCCGTCTGGTTGTCATCGGCAGTGGAGAACACCTGCTGCTTTTTGGTGGGGATAGTGGTGTTCTTTTCGATCAGAACGCTCATCACGCCGCCCAGCGTTTCGATACCCAGCGACAGCGGCGTCACGTCGAGCAGCAGCACGTCCTTGACGTCGCCCGAGAGCACAGCCGCCTGGATTGCCGCGCCGATCGCCACCGCTTCATCGGGGTTCACATCACGTCGCGGCTCTTTGCCGAAAAACGCCTTAACCCGCTCCTGCACCTGCGGCATGCGCGTTTGCCCGCCAACCAGAATCACGTCGTCTATCTCGCCAGCAGACAGCCCAGCGTCCTGCAGCGCCGTCCGGCACGGGCCGATAGTGCGCTCGACCAGTTCCTCGACCAGCGACTCCAGTTTCGCGCGAGTCAGCTTGAGCACCA
>CAZVMA010000305.1:0-640 GCA_964628545.1 uncultured Pseudomonadales bacterium
ATGATGTGACTCCAGAAATGGGGTCCGAGGGTTCGAATCCCTCTCTCTCCGTTTTTATCGCTGTTACCAGACTTGTGGCCCGCACCTGAGTGCGGGCTTTTTCATTGTCCGACAGCTGAAACGATGGCCCAGTCTGATTCCGGGTTGCCCGATTCTCTGCCCTTTTCTGCCCGCCTGCAGGCTCGCCTTGAAAGTCTGGCGACTCGGCAGCAGCTGCGAGGCCGGTCCGTGCTGCAGCGGACATCGGCCGTGCACTGCCACGATGGCCGGCAGCAGCTGATCAGCTTTGCCACCAACGACTATCTCGGTTTGTCCTGTGAGCCGCGGGTCTGTCAGGCCTTTGCCGACACGGCACTGCAGCAGGCGGGATCGGGAGCCAGCCCGCTGGTTGCAGGTCGCAGCCACTGGCAGGAACGGCTGGAAACGCGTCTGGCCGAGCTGGAAGGTTGTGAATCCGTCGTGCTGTTTGCTTCGGGTTATGCCGCCAACCTGGGGACACTGATGGCTTTGGCCGGCAGCCAGGATGCGGTCTTTTGCGATCGCGAAAACCATGCCAGTCTGGTCGACGGCTGCCGCGCTTCGGACGCGCTTTTTCTGGTGTATGATCGGCAGCAGCCCGAACGATTGCAGCGCAGTCTGG
>CAZVMA010000305.1:650-3731 GCA_964628545.1 uncultured Pseudomonadales bacterium
GGATGGATCTGTCGGCGCGCTATAACGTTCCGATCGACTGGAATGCCAAGGAAAAAGTAAAAGGGATGCGTGTGGGTGTTCTGCGAGAAGACTTTGAGCGAAGCAAGCGGCATAACGAAGCACTGGCGGAGCTGGCGCGAACGTGGCAGGCGGTGCTGGTGGGGGGCGAGGCGCATGCGACGGGTGTGTTCGGAGCGGAGGGCCACGGAGTCTGTGAGCTGCAGGGAGTGCGGCAGGAGGTGGCGGTGTGTCTGGGCACGCTGAGCAAGGCCGTGGGGTGTCTGGGCGGCTTTGCGGCGGGCAGTCAGCAGCTGTCGGACTGGCTCTGGAACTCGGCTCGCAGTCAGTTCTTTTCGACAGCTCTGCCGCCGGCGGTCTGTGCCGCGGCGCTGGAGGCACTGCAGATCCTGCAGCACGATACAGCCCGGCGACAGAGGCTGCAGCAGCGTGCCAGTCAGCTGCGGGGACTGCTGCTGGAGGGCGGGCTGGCGCTGGCGGGCTACCGCGGGACCGCGGCCGCTGAAGCCAGCCTGAATCCTGCAGGCAGTCCGATCGTGGGAGTGCTGCTGGGTGACGAACAGTCTGCCCTGCAGGCTTCAGCGCGGCTGCGGGAGGCCGGGTTTCTGATTCCGGCGATTCGCCCGCCCACCGTCGCTCAGGGCACCTCGCGGCTGAGGCTGTCAGTCTGCAGTGAGCACACCGAGCAGCAGATTGCAGACGCCGCCGCCGCCGTGCTGAAAGCCTGTGGCCGCCACGCCGTAATCACTCGATCACAAAGCTCTGACCATACTGCGGGATGACGGGCGGTTCGTCCGAACAGTCGGCGGCAATATCCGCCAGGGCCCTGGCCGCTTCGGCTTCGCCGTGCACGATGTAGGTTTCACCGGTTCCGCCGCGTCGCTGCAGCGCGCCGAACCACCAGCGAAAGTCATCGGCATCGGCATGAGCCGACAGTCCGTTGACCACCTCTACTTGGGCTCGCAGGGGAATCCGCCGGCCGAAGATACTGACTTCCGGACGACGTTCCACCAGTCGGCGGCCCAGTGTGTGTTCGGCCTGAAACCCGATGATCATCACGGTGTTGCGTTCGTCGTCGAGTGCGTGTTTCAGGTGATGCACGATCCGCCCGTTCTCGCACATCCCTCCGGCGGCAATGATCACCATGGGGCCCGGGGTGCGGTTCAGGGCCATGCTTTCGTCCTGGGTTTGCACATCGCTGTCCATGTCAGCGGTGTGCAGCCCATGGACGTCGGTCAGGCGCGTCGCGAGGGGGCTGTCGATAAACACGGGCACCCGACACAACTGATCGCGATTGCGGAGCTCATTCAGCAGATAGGCCAGCATCTGAGTGCGTCCGAGACTGAATGCGGGAATGATGACCCGGCCACCGGCTTCCGCGGCGCGACAGATGATCCGCTGCAGCTCGGCACTGACGTTTGATGTGTCGGGGTGCTGCCGATTGGCGTAGGTGGATTCGCAGATCAGCACATCACAGCGCTCGATGGTTTCCGGATCCATCAGCACCGGCTGGTGGCGACGGCCGAGGTCGCCGGTGAAGACCACGCGGCGAATCTGGCCCTGATCCTGCAGTTCCAGTTCGCTGATGGCAGCGCCGAGAATGTGGCCGGCATGCAGAAATCGCAGTCGCACACCGGGCACGATGTCCTGCCAGTCGTGCATGGGCTGGGGTTCAAAGAGTTTGGCGACGTGCCGTGCGTCGTCTTCGGTGTACAGCGGTCCCGGGACGTGGTCGCGGCTGCGATATCGTTTGCGCTGTTCGTAAGCGGCGTCTTCTTCCTGGATGCGGGCGCTGTCGCGGAGCATGATGGCGGCGATGTCGGCGGTGGGGGCAGTGCAGGCGATCGGGCCCCGGAAGCCGGCTTTCCAGAGTCCAGGCAGGTTACCGCAGTGGTCGATGTGAGCGTGGGACAGGACGACGGCATCGAGTTTTCGGGGCAGGCAGCGGAACAGTTCATTGCGTTGACGGCATTCGTCTTCGCGTCCCTGAAACAGTCCGCAATCGAGCAGGATGCGAGCTTCGGAGGTTTCCAGCAGGTGCTGGCTTCCCGTGACCTCGCCTGCGGCCCCCAGAAATGTCAACTTCATGATCTGAATTTCCTCAATTCAGGGTATACGCAGAACTGGTCACCGTGTCAGGCTCTGATATGTGAACGCGTGATCAGTTTTTGTGAAGATGGTCGTTTTTTTCAACATTTCCGCGAACATCCGGGGTGCGACGCGCGTAGAGAAGGCGGAAGAGCTGTGTTATCGCTGAAGTTTTGCAGTCGTTATTCTCGAATATCGCGGACTTTTCCCTGCTGGGACAGGCAAAAAAAGCTGATATTTTGGCAAAATTGCGGTGGATTTTGGCGAAGAATTGTTCAACGGGGGTTGTGTTCACTGGTAAGCTGGGTGTTTATCGGGGCGTTCGCCCGGCTTGAGCCCGGTGCGGGCGTGGTGTGAGCCCGGTGTGAGCTTTGCAGCGTTTGTTCAGGAATTGAAGTCACGTGCAGTGCGTGGAGCTGGTATGAATCGGCGATTGTTAAATTCCGCAGTGTCATTTTCTTTTGTGGTGCTGGTGTTGCCGGCACTGGCATTGCAGTCGCTGCATGGCGTCCTGTTGGCTGACGAGGTTGTGGCGGGCAGGCCGGCGGCTGCAGCGGGTGCGGAAGTTTCGCTGGGTGAGTCTATTGATCAGCAGATCCGGCAGGGCTGGACGGACAACGAGATCGAGGCGTCTCCCCGGGGGTGTTATGACGAGTGGGTTCGTCGGGTGTATCTGGATCTGGTTGGTCGCATTCCGACTCTGACTGAGGCTCGTGAATTCCTGGCCGACAAGAATCCTCGCAAGCGTGCCATGCTGGTGGATGCGCTGCTTGAGAACGAAGACTACGTGCGGAATTTCACGACGATTTGGGCGAACAATTCGATTGGCCGTGGTGCACCGCAGCGTGTCAGTCGGACGGGGATGGAAAAGTTGTATCGTGAGGCGTTTGCGAAGAATCGTCCGTGGAATGAGATTGTGGTGGACATTCTGACGGCTTCCGGTCATTACGAAGAGAACGGCGCGGTCAACTACAT
>CAZVMA010000306.1:0-1367 GCA_964628545.1 uncultured Pseudomonadales bacterium
AGCCGAACTTCCTCGAAGTCGTCCCCAAGCTCCAGGGTACTGCGCACCTTGACGCTGCCGTTTTCGAGCCATTGCTCGCGGGTCAGCAGGCGGCGGCCGTCAGGGTCGTAGAGGAACTGGTCGTGGACGTCGACGGGAGCACCGGGCATTCCGACCAGAACATCCGTCACTCGACTGCCGTGGTCGTATTGCAGCGCGGTAACCGGCCCCCCCGCGGGCTGGTAATGGGTGGTCAGTCCGCCTGGATCGCGGGACAGGGCGGTCGCTACCCCATCGAGCAGAAAACGGGTAAGACGATAGGGCGCCAGCGGGTCGGCAAATGCGAACGCTGTTGCCTGCTGGTCTTCGGCACGCGTAGAGGTCCCACCGATCAGGTTGCCGTTGATCTGATAGCCATAGGTGAGCGTCCGTGTGCCCGTGGATTGGCTCGACAAGCGGTCGGCGCCGTCGTAGCGCATCACGTCGATCAGGTCGTCTGCCGTGGCGGCGGTGCCGCGAAGGTCCGATCGGCGAAGCAGCGATCCGTTCGAGCGCCAGAGGTAGTCGTGGTCCTGTACCGCACCCGGCGCGCTCGCCGTGCCTGTGCGTGCACGAATGAGGCGACCGCTGGCTGGATCGCGATCAAGAAGCACACGGAGTTGCCCGTCGTGGTAGTGCAGGCGGGACGGTTGACCGAAGGCGTCGAGCGCCTGCCAGACCACCAGCGCGCGCGCGCTGGACGATGCGCGTTCAAGATGGCCGCTCGGCGCATAGCCGTACGTGAGTTCAACGCCGTTCGGATAGCGCTGCGCGGCGAGGCGACCCGCCTCGTCGTAGCTCAGCTCTCGAACGTAGCGGGCGGCGGGTTCGGCGCCAAGGCCGAGTGACGTCTCTATCCGCGCCAGGCGCGCTGCCGAATCGTAGCCGAACTGCTCCGAGAACCCGGGGCCAGAACGAGCCTGCAGCCGCCCGGTTGCACCGAGCGAATCCCACTGCCAGGCGCGTCTGGCGCCATCACCATCCGTCTGACCAATGAGACGACCCAGCTCATCGCGCTCGTAACGAGTGCCGCGACCAGCCCCATCACGCGCCTCGCGGAGTTCGCCAAAACCATTCCAGAGCCACTCGACCACACCCGCACTGGCATCCACCAGACGCGTGCGCTGACCTGCGGCATCGTAGGCCATCTCCGCTACCCGAACCCCGTTGACGGTGACCGAGAGGAGGTGACCTTCCGCATCGTAGTCGTACAGACTCGTGGTGCCCGCCGTGGACGAAGAGGTCTCGCGCGTCTCAACCAGACGGCCAAGACTATCGAATGTTCGGCGCTGCGAACGTGTACCGCTAAGCGACGGGCCGGAGTACACGGTGTCCGTCTGGCTGACAAC
>CAZVMA010000306.1:1377-3714 GCA_964628545.1 uncultured Pseudomonadales bacterium
CCGGGCGTGTAAGTGGTGATCGTGTAACCGCGATCCGGGCGCTGCTCCCGAACCAGACGATCCGCCTGATCATGGGTGTACCAGGTGCAATCGGGCCCCGGGCCGACACAGGACGGCGGCGGACCGATTACCGGTCGGGAAACATAACGCACGCGACCGATCGGGTCGTAGCCCACCCGACGGGTCTGCCACTCGGACCCGTCACCCAGGTTCGCGAGCTCGACCTGCAGCAGACGACCCAACACATCTAGGTAGGTCACTCGGGTCGGTGCGATGACGACGCCGCCCGCGTGCTGCCGCTCAGTCACCCGCAGCGCAACGGCGGCCCCGGACACCGAACTGCAGCCCACCCGGTCACAGCGCTCAAACGCGCGCTCAAGCACCGTCCCGTCCGGGCGCTCCTCACGAATGACCCGTCCGAACGGATCATGCGTGTAGCGTGTTTCGCGACCATCCGGATCGATGCGCCGCTGAGGCTGATCGAATCGGTCATCGAGCACCTCCTCGAACCGATGCCCTGCCGGGTTGATCCACGCTTGTGCCGCGCCATTGGTCAGATCGCCCGCCGCAAGAGCCGCAGGATAGCGCCAGACACGCGGCTCGACGCCAGGGGCCCGGAGCGTTTCAGAAATCAGACGGCTCTGCGGAACACCGGCAAATTCGCGCTGCAGAGTGCGCTCAAGCACCGGATCGCCGGGAAACCGCACGCGTTGCGCGGCCTCCCGTGTGCCCGGCAGCAACGTGAACCGCTCCGTCTGCGAGCGCGACTGCTTGCGCGGCGCTGCGTGTGTCAGCACTCGCTCTACCAAGGCGCCGCGCAGCCAGGGTACGTCGCTGCTCGACAGTCGTTCGGTTCGGGTCACGGTGCCCCGAACCTGCGTTGACGGTATGGACCGAACCGGCACATCACCCCAGAACGCCGGCTCGAACGCCGACTCCGACACACCGACACCCGTTGTCGTGACAACCTGCTGCCAGACTGGCGCGTCCGCCGACTGCAACGGCGCTGAACACCCCCCAACTGTCGGCATCGACATGCAGAGGGCGTGCGTCACCTGGGTCACGGCGATAGTCGTTTTGCCTTCAATGCGCCAGCGGGTCGCGGCGGCGACCAGAGGCCGGACCAGTCCGGTACTGCTCGCGACCGCCATATACCGCCACTCGATCCGATCCAGCTCGCGACTGTGGCTACCCCACGGTGCATCGACCACACGGCGCTGGGCCGTCCGCCCGGCAAGCGGCCCCGCGACGTGTATCTGCTCGTAGGTGACGCGCCCGGAAGCCAGGGCGGTGACGCGCAGTTCGGGCACGCCCAGATAGCCGCGCGATCGCAGACTCTGGCGGGGAGCGCCTCGGTAGGCGTAAAGGACACGCTGACGACTGTCTGGGGCGAGCCCATCGGACCGCTGCAGCTCAACCACGCGCGGCCCTGCGTGTTCAATCGTGTCGGCAATCGAAGTCGGGTGCGATCCGAAGGGGGAAACGAGGAACGTTTCCGACTCCGCCTGCAGCGTCGCGCCGGCCCAGCGGAAGCGGGTTTCTGCGCCCAGACCATCGCGCACGTCAGTCACCGCAATGGGGTAGTGCCCTGCCCCTGCGGCCACCTCGGCCCAGCCGAAGCGCAGCGGCTCAAGACAGCTCTGCTGCACCGCCGCCGCATCGAAGCCGCACTCCCGAAGGGCTACCATGCGCTCACGGCCGGCCGGATCGGGCGCATGCTCAAACCGATAGGCCCGGGCAGGACGCCCGCCTGCGCTCACATCCACCCGCGCCAGAACAGAGGTGCGGCGTACCTGATCGAGCGGTCCGATGGCGATCGATCTGGCGTCGGCGCGGATGTCATAGCGGAAATCGACAACCCGATCGTCCGCGACAATCCGCTTCGGCTGCAGCACCCCGTAGCCGTCGAAACGCTGATAGCTGACCTGAACTACTGCGCCAAAGGGGTCGCGTTTATGGTCGAGCCCCCAGAGGTAGTCCGGGTTGGAGCGCACCTCCCCGCCCACCCACGCCGCACGACCGCTCGCGCCCACACGACTCGCCGAAGAGCTGCCGAACCGGGACAAGCTGCCGTCCGGATGCTCGTCCTCGAACCGAATAGCGCCGTCCCCTGCCGCATACAGACGCACACGGGTATCAGGATCACGCTCCGGGCGATATTCCGCACCGTCGCCCCAATGCGTGCCGCCCACCCGAACCAGCAGCTCACCGTCGAGGCACAGCCCGTCTGCCGCAGTCTGCGCCAGATTGCCGCCGCCAGTCGGATCGCTTGTTTGCCCGATCTGGCAGCGATGGATCAGCGGCACGCCAGCAACATGCCATCCATACCCCAACAGA
>CAZVMA010000307.1:0-367 GCA_964628545.1 uncultured Pseudomonadales bacterium
GCGAGCCCACCGAGACCGAGAGCAAAGCCGCCCTCGATCTGACGATCGAGGGTTTTCGCAAGGTGGCAAACGAAGCGGCCGTAGCGCCATTCATGATCGAGACGGCGCCGCACACCACGCCCGTGGCGAAGATTGTGCAGAACGAAGCCGCGTGGCTCAGCGTGCTGGAACCTGAGCAGCCGGCGCCAGATCCGATCGAGGAAGCACAGGCATGAGCAATGCGGTGCTGGATACGTCAGCGCGGGTGCTGGTGGTGGAGGACACTAACCTGATGCGCGTGCTGATGAAGCGCCATCTGAAACAGGCTGGCTTCACCGCCATCGCGGAGGCGGGCGACGGCCAACAGGCACTCGACTATCTGGCGCAG
>CAZVMA010000307.1:377-3707 GCA_964628545.1 uncultured Pseudomonadales bacterium
CAGCGCCTCATGGAAGCGGAGTACGCCGCGATCCTGCTCGACATCAATATGCCGATTCTGGACGGCTACGCCACTCTCGAGCGGCTGAAAGCCGACCCGATCCTGCGCGAGATCGCGGTGATCATGATCACGATGATCGACTCGATCGAGTCGGTCGCCCGCTGCATCGAGATGGGTGCCGACGACTACATGCCGAAGCTGTTCAACCCCATCCTGCTGAATGCGCGCATCGCAGCGTGCCTGGAGTTGCGGTCCCTGCGCCGACGCGTGGCAGGGTTACCGGCGAGTTGAGACACAGGCGCTTTCGCGCGCCCGTCTGGCCGGGCGCCGAGCCCGGTCATTCAGCGACGTTCTTGACCAGGGTGACGCGATTGCGCCCATCGGCGCGGGCGTAGTCCACCTGGTCCATCATTTCCTTGACCAGGTACACGCCGAGGCCGCCGATCGGGCGGTCTTCGATGTCGCTCTCTAGATCCGGCGGCGGCGCGTTCAGGGGATCAAACGCGATGCCGTCATCCTCGATCACGGCCGTGACGGTCGAACCCGCTGCGTGTAGCGCAAGCACCACAGTGCGCGGTGTGTCCGAACCGGCCGAACCGTGCATGGCAACGTTCATGAACAGTTCCTCGAGGGAAAGCTCGAACGGGAACTGCCCGCCGGGAGGCAGACCAGCATCGCCCCAGAATGCCGACAGGAAGCCCATCACCGTGTCGAGCTGCTCGGCCGTTCCGGGCAATTCGATGCGGGCTTCCATCAGCCCGCCGCGCCTACCTTCGCCAGCGCGTCCGGAAGCGCCGACACGACGGTGATGATGCGATCGAAGCCGCTGACCTCAAACACCTCGCGCACCGCCGGCACCAGCGAGCAGACCGCAAACCCGATCCCCGCGGCCTTGGCGGCCTTCACGCCGACCAGGAACACCCTCAGCCCTGCGCTTGACACATACTCGAGTGCGGAGCAGTCGATCACGACACCGGTCGGCTTACTGCCCTCGCCTGCGAGCGCACGCTCCATGTCCTGCTGAAACGGTGCCGCAGCGCCAAAATCGAGGCGTCCTGCGGGCTTTACGACGGCGGCTGTGCCCTGCCGTTCAATAGTCACGTTCATGTCATGCTCTCCAGCTAAGTCCGACTGCGTGTTGCCGCCTGCGCGCCGCCCGTTACGCGCTGGAGTCTCTACACACCTCCAGAGCTTGAACCCGCTCGCGACGCACACGCTATTTTCCGCCTACACTCAAGGAGTATACGGGAGCCCAACAGGGCGTACCACGCTGCGCCCGAGTTGGCGGCTCGACGCGCGCGGACGCGGCGCGCGCGCGAGCTTGTGGCGAGCTTGCGACGCGGAGGCTGCGCGTTCGTCGCGCGGTCGCAAAGGCGACAACGTCACCGTATCATGGCCCGAAACGTGGCCTGCGGAGGGGCAACATGCTGGATCTTGCGGAAGAAATCGTTCTGCTGGCGGTCAAGGATGACGGCGGTATTGCCCATACGGCCGGCACACTCGACTTCACGCTCTGTATCGTCGGGGCCTGTCTGGTCGATCTGAACGAACGCGGCCGAATCGACGTCGATCTCGACGCCATCCACGTGCTGTCGAGCGAATCCACGGGTCGTCCCTACCTGGACGCCGTGCTGCAACAGCTTGCGGGGGCCCCGGAAATACCGGTTAACGATCGCCTGCTCGACCTCAGCGCGATGAGCAACGAGCTGGTACAGCTCACCATCGGGTCGCTTGTCAGTCGCGGCATTCTGGCCCGCGAAGAGCGTCGCTTGCTCTGGGTTCTGAAGACACGCCGCTACCCGGTGATCGACGGTCGGGAACAAACCGAAGCGAAGCTGCGTATCGTCAATTTGCTGCTTGGTGATGATCTGCCCTCGCCCCACGACACGGTGTTGATCGGGCTGGCGCACGCCGGCGGCCTGCTGCAGGGATTCCTGTCGGCGCGCGAGGTGGCGCGTCTGGAGGAACGGCTGCTCGCAATTGGCAATCTCGATCTGATCGCCCGTGCCGTAGAGCGGGCCATTGCGGATGAGCACGAGCGCATTGCCCAGGCGCTGCTGACGCCGGCCTATTGAGTTCGCCCGCGTGACGCTTGAATCAGGATCGACGACCAGGGAGTTGGGACCATGAACCTGCGCATCAAGATCCTGCTCTCGAGCGGCCTGCCCTTGCTCGTCGTGCTGGTGACGGTGGCGGCCTTCGTGCTGTACGACCTGTACACGTCACGCGTCTCCGCCGCCGAGGACGAACTGCATAGCGCCGCCAACGAGGCCGCACTGCGCATCGATGCGGTCAACCGTCATTCCGCAGACATCGCCGGCATGATGGCAACGGCCCAGGCCCACGGCCTGTTCGGCGACCGCAGTCGGTCCGTTGCTTTCGCGCGCGGCGTGCTGGAAAACACGCCGGACATCACCGGTGCCTATTTCGGCTACGAGCCGGGCGCCGACGGTGACAGCCCCGACAACAAAGGCGTCGACCCGCGCGCCCTGGGTGCAGAAGGACGCTTCCTGCCCTACTGGTTCCGAGGCATCGAGGATCCGAACGAGATCGCGCTGACACCGCTGGTGGACATGGAAACCAGCTACTACTACCGGGGCGTCGAGAACCTGGTGCGCAAGGCTCCCGAGGGCATGGGGATTACCCTGCCCGGCGGCGTCAGCGAGCTCTACCGAGAGGAAACCGCAAACGAGGGCGACGGCCCGGTCAGCATGATTACCGAGCCCTACATCTACGAGGGCAAATTCATCGTCGAGCAGACTGCTCCGATCATCATTGACGGCGAGTTCGTCGGCATTGCCGGCGTCGATCGCGCGCTGAACGACATTGACGGGTTCCTGCGCGGCTTGCGCACCTTCGAGACGGCGGAATTCCTGCTGATCAGCAAGCGCGGCCGCATTATCGGCGCCACCATGAGCGCAGACCTGAGGGCGCAGCGCATCGAAGAGTCGCCCTACGCCAACCAGTTGCGCTACCTCTACCTCGGCGAGGATGTGGACAACTTTTTCGGCGCCGAGGACCCGGTGACCGGCGAGGACCGCTACTTTGTCGGGGCCACCATCCCGACCGGCGACTGGCGTCTGCTGCTGACGGTCACGCGCGACGAAGTGATGGCCCCTGTCATCGCCTCATCGCTGCGCGTGCTGGTCATCGTCGTGATTGGTATCGGCCTTGCCGTTGCCATCGCCCTGGTGTTCCTGAACAAGATCAGCGAGCGCATCGAACGCGCGGCTACGGCAGCGGCCAGGGTCGCTGCCGGGGATCTGACCCAGACCGTGAACTCTTCCAGCGCAGACGAATCGGGAACCATGCTGCGCTCGATCGGTGAAA
>CAZVMA010000308.1:0-3703 GCA_964628545.1 uncultured Pseudomonadales bacterium
AGCGTGCTGTTCCGTCGCGGCTGACGCTGCGCGAGTTGGTCGCGGATCTTGTGGACACCCTCGTCGACGCCGGCGGCATCGGCCTCGCCGCGCCCCAGATTGGCGCCTCCCTGCGCGTGGCCATCCTGCAGTTCCGCGGCGGGCCGACGCGTTACGGCGAGCTTGCGCCCATGCCGCTCACCGTCTACGTGAACCCCAGCATCGAGGTGCTGGACGCCACGACCGCCGGCTACTGGGAGGGCTGCCTGTCCGTGCCGGGTTTGCGCGGCTTCGTGCACCGCCCGCAACACATTCGGGTGCGCGCGCAGGATGTCTCGGGGGCGCCCTTCGTGCTGGAGCCGAAGGGCTTTGCGGCAACCGCGTTCCAGCACGAATTCGACCACCTGGACGGTCGGCTGTATGTCGACCGCCTCTCCGATAGCCGACTGCTCGTGTTCGAGAGCGAGCTGGTGCACCAGCTGTAAACTGCGGGCTCTCAGCAGCTGCACCGCCTGCGGTAGCCGGGTGTCAGCGCAGGAACAGGCGGTACGCCGGATTGTCCGACTCTTCCCAGAACCGATAGCCGATCCGGCGCAGATCGCCGACCAACCGCGTCCGATCGCGCGATTCACCCTCGAAGCCGACCAGCACGCGACCCCAGGCCGCGCCGTGATTGCGGTAGTGGAACAGGGTGATGTTCCAGTCCGAACCCAGCACGGACAGAAACTTGGCCAGCGCGCCGGGGCGTTCAGGAAATTCGAACCGGAACAGCAGCTCGGGCTTATCGACGCCCGGGCGCCCACCCACCATGTGCCGCACATGCAGCTTGGCCGCCTCGTTGTCGGTCATGTCGGCGACCTGGTAACCCGCCATCCGAAGATCGGCGATCAGCCGCGCCCGATCGTCACCGGTGCCGGTCTGCAGGCCCACGTAGACGTGCGCGTCTGAGTCCGGCGCGTAGCGATAGTTGAACTCGCTCACCGCGCGGCGACCCAGGGCGCCGCAAAACCGCCGAAAACTGCCCGGCTGCTCCGGGATGGTGACGGCAAGGATCGACTCGCGCTGCTCACCGAGATCCGCGCGCTCGGAGATATGGCGCAGGCGATCGAAATTGACGTTGGCGCCGCTGACGATTGCGACCAGCGACTGTCCCGCCGATTCGCCGAGCGCGGCGCGCCGAGCGATGTACTTTTTCATGCCGGCCACGGCAAGCGCGCCGGCCGGTTCCGCGATCGAGCGCGTGTCCTCAAACAGGTCCTTGATCGCGGCACAGATTTCATCGGTGTTGGCGACGATTACCTCGTCCACGCACCGGCGCGCGATCTTGAACGGCTCGGCACCAACCTGAGCGACCGAAACGCCGTCCGCAAACAGATCAAGACTCTCGTAGGGCAGCGTGACGCGGCGCCCGGCGGCCATCGCAGCGGCGAGACACGCGGAGCCTTCCGCCTCGACTCCGACGATCCGGACCTGGGGGGCGAGATACTTCACATAGGCCGCGACGCCCGCCACAAGGCCGCCGCCACCCACAGGCACGAAAATGGCGTCCGGCGGCCCCGCGTGCTGGTTCATGATCTCCATACCCACCGTGCCCTGTCCGGCAATCACCGCCAGGTCATCGTAGGGCGGCACGTACACGAGGTCGTGCTTGCGCGTCAGCTCGGCGGCGTGGTCCTTGGCCTCGTCGTAGGAATCACCGTGCAGCACCACCCGGGCACCATAGGCGCGCACCGCATCCACCTTGATGCTCGGCGTGTTGCGTCCCATGACGATGGTCGCGCGGGCGTCCAGCGTCTGCGCCGCCAGCGCCACTCCCTGCGCGTGATTGCCCGCGGACGCGGTGATGACGCCCCGCTCGAGCTCCTCGCGCGTCAGGCCGGCCATCTTGTTGTAGGCGCCCCGGATCTTGAACGAGAACACCGGCTGCAGGTCCTCGCGCTTCAGCTGCACGCGATGACCCGTGCGGCGTGACAGATTGCGCGCCGGCTGCAGCGGCGTTTCCACCGCCACGTCGTAAACGCGGGACGACAGGATCTTCTTGACGTAGTTCTGCAGCATAATCGCCATGCGGCGCCGGCTGCCCGGCACGGGCCGCGGGGTACCCGCTTCGGAGAGTCGCAACAGTATGAACCAAGACCAGTTGAAGCGCAGTGTCGCGGAGGCCGCCCTGGCGTACATCGCGCCACGACTCGAGCGGACGACGGTGCTCGGGATCGGCACCGGCTCCACCGCCAATTGCTTCATCGACGCGCTGGCCGCGGTTCGGCACCGCTTCGACGCCGCCGTGCTCGACCTGAACGCAGTGGACGCCGTCGCCGTCTACATCGATGGTGCCGACGAGGTGAACGCGGCGCGTCAGCTGATCAAAGGCGGTGGCGGGGCGCTGACGCGCGAGAAAATCGTTGCCGCGGCCGCGCAGGAATTCGTCTGCATCGTCGACGAGAGCAAAGTGGTGACGACGCTGGGCCGATTTCCGCTGCCGATCGAGGTCATCCCCATGGCGCGCGGCCTGGTCGGCCGCGCAGTGCGCGACCTCGGGGGCTATCCGGAGCTGAGGCCCGATTTCACAACCGATAACGGCAACCTGATCATCGACGTGCACGAGCTCAGCATCACCGACCCGCTGGCCCTCGAGCAGACCCTGAACAACATTCCGGGCGTGGTCTGCAATGGCATCTTCGCGCGCGACGCGGCCGACGTGGTGTTCATCGCCGGACCCAACGGCGTGCGCCGCTGCTGATCAACCCGCAGGCAGCAACTTTCCCGGGTTCATGATGCCGCTGGGATCCAGCACCGACTTCAGCGCGCGCAGCAGGGCGATCTCGGCCGGGCTGCGCGCGTAGCCCAGAAAGTCGCGCTTCAGCAGACCCACTCCGTGCTCGGCCGAAATGCTGCCGTTCAGGGCCGCGACGCGCGCGAAGATGTCCGGGCTGATGTGATGGCAGCGATCGAAGAATTCGGCTTGCGAGAGGTGCGAGGGTTTCAGGATGTTGAGGTGCAGGTTGCCGTCGCCGATGTGCCCGTACCAGCAGATCTCGAAATCCGGGTATCGGGACGCCACCAGCGCGTCAATGTCGTCCAGGAACGCCGGCATTCGCGACACCCGAACTGACAGATCGTTCTTGTAGGGCTGGCTCGCCGCGATGCTTTCAGAGATGCCCTCGCGCAGCTGCCAGAGCTGCGCCGCCTGCGCCTCCGACTGGCTCTGCACGCCATCCGTCACCAGCCCCTCGACGATGCAATGCTCGAAGCAGGCCAATGCCGCGGCATCCATGCGCGCGTCGTATTCCAGCAGCGCGTAGAACGGGGCCGCCTGCGCCAGCGGTCGGGGCAGTTTGCGGTGAGCCGTCACCTTGGTGAGGGCAAGCTCGGAAAAAAACTCGAAGGCCGACAGCGTGAGGTGCTGCTGAAAGTGGCCGAGCACCGTCAGGATGTCGCGAAATCGCGGCACGCCAAGCACCATCACCCGCTGCGGCTCGGGCGGCGACAGCAGCCGGACGTCGGCCTCGACGATAAATCCGAGCGTGCCCTCAGAGCCGATGAACAGGTGCCGCAAATCCACACCGGTGGCGTTCTTTACCAGTCCCCGGTTGCAGTCGAGCAGTTCGCCCGCGCCGGTGACCACGCGCAAGCCGGCGATCCATTCCCGGGTCATGCCGTAGCGGATGACCTTGATGCCGCCGGCATTCGTGGCGATGTTGCCGCCGATCTGGCTGGAGCCAGC
>CAZVMA010000309.1:0-3701 GCA_964628545.1 uncultured Pseudomonadales bacterium
GCCATGCTGGGGACGTGTGTCACTGTGGAACGGAATGCCGCGGATCACACGCACCGCACTGGCTTCGGTGAGCAGTGACGGGGTGCCGGCATCCGCCGCTGCCTGCCGCACCGCGTCGATCATCAGCTCGATGGGTTCGCGCGCCGCGCGCGGATCGTCGATGCGCTGCGATAGCTGGGCTACGCCGACGATAATGGGTGTTTCGCTCATGATGGATCTCGCGTCGCGGGGATGGCGCGGGATGATAACCAAGCGCGGGCGGTCTGGTCACACGTTCGTGCCGGGCCCTGCTGCATGCCGAGTTGGTGTTCCGGGTTAGCATGGCGGCAGAGGTCGGGCTGGTTGACCAGCGGGAGGGCGAGGCATGAGCACGGTACTGGTGGCGGGCGCGAGCGGATTGGTCGGCACGGCGGCGGCGCAGGCGTTTCGGGCGGCCGGCTGGGAGGTGATCGCGGTATCGCGGCGCGAGCCCGAGCTGCTTGCCGGTCTGGGCTGCCGTCACCTGGCGCTCGACCTGCAGGATCGAGCGGCCTGTGCCCGTGCGGTGACGGAGCTGCCGCCCATCAGCCACGTGGTGTACGCCGCAGTGTACGAGATGCCGGGGCTGATCGCGGGCTGGCGGGATCCGCACCAGATCGAAACCAATGGCGCCATGCTGCGCAACCTGCTCGACCCGCTGATCGCGGCTGGTGGCCTGCGGCACGTCTCGCTGCTCCAGGGTACCAAGGCGTACGGGGGGCATGTGCGCCCGATGCGCATTCCGGCGCGCGAGCGGCAGGCGCGCGTCGAACACCCCAATTTCTATTGGCTGCAGGAGGACTACCTGCGCGCGCGCGCGGCCGCCGGCGAGCTTGCGTTCACCATCTTCCGCCCGCAGTTGATCGTCGGGCCCAACCACGGCGTAGTCATGAACCCGCTGCCGGTGATTGGCATCTATGCTGCGCTGCGGCGTGCGGAAGGCTTGCCGTTCAGTTATCCCGGTGGCGCGGACTGGGTCTGGGAGATGGTCGATGCCGGTCTCGTGGGCCGCGCCACACTGTGGGCGGCACGGTCGTCCGCTGCGCAGGGCGAAACCTTTAACCTGACCAACGGCGCGGCATTTTCCTGGCGCGACCTGTGGCCCGCCATGGCCCCGACGCTCGGCGTTGAGGTTGGCCCCGACCAGCCGATTGCGCTGGCCGAATACCTGCCGGCGCGCGCGCAGCTATGGGATGCGCTGGTGGCCCGTCACGGTCTGCGTCCGCTCAGTCTTGAGGCGCTGCTCGGCGAGTCCCATCACTATGCCGATCTGTGCCTGGCGCATGGCGCCAGCGCGGCGCCCCCGCCGACCTATGTCAGCACGGTCAAAATCCGGCAGGCCGGATTCAACGAGGCTGTGGATACCGAGGCCAGCGTCTGTCATTGGTTAGCCGACATGGTGGCGCGGCGGATCCTGCCGCCGGCCTGAATGGGGTGATCTGGTGCCGGCTGGGTCGGCAGGGCGTCCAGGGCAGCGGTTGGGCCGGGCATGCTGGGTCGGGCATGCTGGGTCGGGCATGCTGGGTCGGGCATGCTGGGTCGGGCATGGCGCCGGATCGCGAAACCGTTCAAGATTCGGCCAGCAGTCATTGAGGGAGGAGACCATGTCGATCGATTTCGAGATTCCGGACGATGCCAAGGCGATGCGTCTGCGGGTGCGGCAGTGGGTGCATGACGAATGCATTCCGGCGGAGAAGCGCCTGCTGGCCGGCGAGGAATACAAGACCGTACTGAACGAGCTGCGCACCAAGGCGCGCGCGCAGGGTCTCTGGTGTCCGTTTATTCCCAAGGAATACGGCGGCATGGGTCTCGGGCCGCTCGCGAATGCGCTGGTGCAGATGGAGCTCGGCGAGAGCTATCTCGGCGCCCTGTCGATGAATACTCAGGGTCCCGATGACGCGACCATGATGACCCTGCTGGAGCACGGCACCCCGTTCCAGAAGGAAAAATTCCTGAAGCCGCTGCTGAACGGCGAGAAGCGCATCTGCTACTCGATGACGGAAAAGGCTGCGGGGGCCGATGCCACAGGTATGCAGACGCGCGCGGAGCGAGTGGGTAACGACACCTATCGGCTGAACGGCGAGAAGTGGTTCTCCTCGGCTGCCAGCGTTGCCGACATCGCGGTGGTGATGGCGAAGACTGATCCGGACGCGCCGCGCCACCAGCAGTTCTCCACGTTCATCGTCGAGCTGCCGAACCCGGGCTATCGGATCAAGCGTGATATTCCCACCATGGCACTCGAAGGTCCGCTGTCGCACATTCTGGGCGGCGGTCACGCCGAAGTGGAAATCAAGGATCTCGAAGTACCGGCGGAAAACCTGCTGGGCGGCGAGGGCAACGGCTTCAACATGGGTCAGCACCGGTTGGCCTATGGTCGTCTGCGCCACGGCATGCACAACGTCGCCATGGCGCAGCGCGCCCTCGATCTGGCTACGGCGCACGTGACCAGCCGCTCCACCTTCGGCAAGGGCCTGGATGAGCGTCAGGCAGTGCAGTTCATGCTGGCGGAGTGCGCGAGCGAGCTCTATATCGCGCGGCTGATGCTGCTGCACATTGCCTACAAGGCCGAGCGGAAAATGGATATCCGCCAGGAGAACGGCATCGCCAAGGTGTTCCTGGCGAACATGGTGCACAAGGTGGTCGACACCGCCATCCAGCTGCACGGTGCGCTTGGCTATTCCCGCGATACCCCGCTGGCCGCGTGGTACACCCACATTCGCTCCCAGCGGCTGGTCGATGGCCCGGACGAGGTGCACAAGTGGACCACCGGTCGGAACGTCATCAAGGCGTTCAAGGCAACCGGCACCACCGCGGGCGCGTGCGGAGGCGACCTGCTCTAACGCGTCAGCCGCGAGCGAGCCGGAGCGTGAGGTGTCGCTTCACGTCCGGCCACTCGTGCGCCAGCAGGCTGAAGAACACGGTATTGCGGGGCGTGCCGTCAGGGCGCGCCTGATAGTGCCGGATTTCCCCGTCGCGCTTCAGACCCAGCGCCGCGATCGCGCGCTGCGAGCGAAAGTTCATGTGATCGGTGCGTAGCCCGACCACCGCGCATCCCAGCGACTCGAACGCGTGCGTCATCAGCAGCAGCTTGCAGCTGGTGTTCACATGGGTGCGCTGCCGGCTTAGTGCGTACCAGGTATAGCCGATCTCCACGCGATCGATAGCGGCCACGATATCGTGATAGCGCGTGGTGCCGACAATGCGATCGTCTGCGCAGTCGCGTACCACCCAGGGCAGCATGGTGCCGGCCGCCTGGCCGGCCAATGCGGCCTCAATGTAGGCGCCAGCGGTCTCCGGTCGGGGCACCGACGTGTACCAGAGGTCCCACAGTTCGCCATCCGCCGCCGCCGCAGCCAGCGCCTGCGTGTGTTCGGGCGTCATGGGTTCGAGACGCACCCCATGGCCCTCCAGCGTGACGATTTCCGGATTGATCATGGCGCGGCTTCCCTCAGGACGGTGTTGCGGTCAAGACCTTGTCCGCGACCAGCATGCCCGCGATCAGATAGCCGATCGCGCTCAGGCCGGCCGCAATCAGCGCGTAGGGCAACTGCGTGCGCACATGGTCGACGTGATCGGTGGCGGCGGCCATGGAGGCGACCACCGTGGTGTCGCTGATTGGGGAGGCGTGATCGCCGAACACGGCCCCGGACAGCACAGCGCCGAGCAGCAGCGGGGCCGGTAGG
>CAZVMA010000310.1:0-3691 GCA_964628545.1 uncultured Pseudomonadales bacterium
GATGGCGATCAGCTCGATCCGATGGCGGGCGATCAGTCCGGCGATGGTTGCCGCGGCGCCGCGGACATCGTTGCGAGGCTGAAACGGAAACACGGTTGCCGTTTCCCGCAGGCGTCCGGTGCCGTCCACCACCGCAACCTTCACGCCGGTGCGGATGCCGGGATCAAGCCCAAGAGTGGCGCGCGAGCCGGCGGGCGCAGCCAGCAGCAGGTCGCGCAGATTGCGGGCGAATACCTCGATGGCCTCGGTTTCCGAACGCACGCGCAGTTCGACCATCAGGTCGGCCGACAGGTTGACAGACAGACGCACGCGCCAGGTCCAGCGCGCCACGTCCAGCAACCAGGCGTCGCCGGCTCGTCCGTCCAGGGGAATGTCGTGCGCCTCGGCGATCATGCGCTCCACCGGACGCAGCGCATCCGGCCAGTCGGGATCCACGGCCAGATCGAGCGTCAGCACGCCTTCCTGGCGGCCGCGCAGCATGGCCGCTGCGCGATGGCCGGGCACCCGCGCCCAGGCTTCCTCGTGGTCGAAGTAGTCGGAGAACTTCGCGCCCTCGGTTTCCTTTCCGGCCACAACGCGCGCCTGCAGGCGCGCGCGATCGCGCAGATAGCCCCGCAAGCGACCCAGCAGATCCGCGTTCTCGGCGAAGCGCTCGGTCAGGATGTCGCGAGCGCCGTCGAGTGCCGACCGGGCATCGGGCACATCGTCCGACAGATAGTCCTCTGCCAGCGCCTCCGGCGCCGCGGTGCGATTGGCAAGGATGGCGTCGGCGAGCGGCTCCAGCCCGCGCTCGCGCGCGATTTCGGCTCGAGTGCGGCGCTTCGGGCGATACGGCAGATACAGATCCTCGAGTTCGGATCGGGTGGTCACTGCGTGCAATCGCGACTCAAGCTCTGGCGTCAGCTTTCCCTGGTCGCGAATTGAACCGAGCACGGTTACCCGCCGTGCTTCCAGTTCGCGCAGCGCGTGCAGACGCTCGTCCAGCGTGCGCAGCTGACCGTCGTCCAGACCACCGGTCGCTTCCTTCCGGTAGCGGGCGATGAACGGCACCGTGGCGCCCTCGTTCAGCAGCGTGATTGCGGCATTCACCTGGCGCACGTTGGCGCCGATTTCGGCGGCAATGGTGGCCTCGATGCGGGCGATAGTGGCGGCTGTCAGCTCGCCGGAGGTAGTGGCCATGTTGGGCTGATTCCTGGGTGACCGAGGTCCGACGGGCGGTTCCCCGGGGCTGGGGTCGCGTCGGAGGGCGGACGATAGCGGGGCGGCGGGTTCGGGTCGAGAAAAAGCTTGAGTTATGCGCGGCAGTCGGCAACATCTGTGCGTTGCGACCCCTCTACCGCGCCGGTGCGGCGCGCTTGACGAGGCCACTGCCATGATTCGTTTTCGATTCTCTGCCCCAGTGCTCACCCTCTGCATCGCGGCCTGTCTGGCGGTGGCCCCGCTCGCCGGCTGCCAGAGCTACAAGGATGGCGCCAGCCGCACCGCCGGCCAGGTTACCGATGACGTCACCATCGAGACCTCGGTCAGGACCCGCCTGGTCGCCGACAGTCGAGTGAAGGCGCGGCGCATCTCGATTGAGGTCTACAAGGGCGCCGTCACGCTGTACGGGCGGGTGCCCGATGAGGCCACGCGCGCAATCGTGCTTGAGACTGCGCGCTCGACGCGGGGCGTCACGGCCGTGGAGGATCGTCTGACGCTCGTGCCGGAATAATCGCGGTGCCGGCGTTCCTGAAGTGGACGCACGTGTTGCCGCTCGCCGCGCTGCTGGTGCTCGCGGTGGGCATGATGGTGCCGCTGTCAGGTCTGGTCGTGGTGGTCGCCTCCGCCTTCCTGGCGGCAACCGTGTTTGCAGCGGTGCATCACGCGGAAGTGGTGGCCGCTCGGGTCGGAGAGCCGTTCGGTACCCTCGTGCTGGCGCTTGCCGTCACCGTCATCGAGGTGTCGCTGATCCTGTCGATGATGCTTGCGGGCGGTGCCGACAAGGCGGTGCTGCCGCGTGACACCCTGTACGCCACCGTCATGCTGATCTGCAATGGTGTCGTTGGCATCTGTCTGCTGGTGGGTGGGCTTCGGCACCGGGAGCAATCGTTCCGCATCGAGGGCTCGACTACCGGCATCGCTGCGCTGATTGCGCTCGCGGTATTCACGCTGATTCTGCCGAACTACACCACGAGCTCCGAGGAAGGCACTTACACCGGCTCGCAGCTGGCCTTCGTGGGCGTCGCGGCGCTGCTGCTGTGGTCGGTGTTCGTGTTCGTGCAAACCGTGCGACATCGCGATTATTTTCTGCCGTCCGCGCACCCGGAGGACGAGAACGAACATGCTGCGCCGCCGACACCCGCAGCGGCGGTGACCAGCTTCATCCTGCTGGCGCTGGCGCTGGTGGGTGTGGTCGGACTTGCAAAGCTGCTGTCACCCGCCATCGAGTCTGCGGTGGCAATGGCACGCGCGCCGGCGGTGGTGGTGGGTATCGTCATCGCCATGATCGTGCTCATGCCGGAAACGTGGGCCGCGGTGCGTGCCGCGCTGGCCGACCGACTGCAGACCAGCATGAATCTGGCGGTGGGCTCGGCTTTGGCCACCATTGGGCTGACGGTGCCGGCGGTCGTGCTGGCGTCGCTGCTGCTGGATCTGCCGCTGGTGCTCGGACTGGCAGACAAGGATGTGACGCTGCTTGGGCTGACGTTTCTGGTCAGCGCCATCACGCTGGGCTCAGGCAAGACCAACATGATGCAGGGCGCCATCCATCTGGTGTTGTTCGCGGCCTTCCTGTTCCTGTCCCTGGTGCCCTAGCAGCCGCCGGCGCGGGGGTGCTGATGTGGCCGCAGTCGGCTGACCCTTGCGGTTGGGGCTGCGGTATCGGATGCTCCAGACGCAGGGACGCGTGCACGCTGTCGGGGGACGGCGACGGACGAAGGGGGTGACATCATGGCGGAAATGACGCTTGAGGCCAGGCATCGTGGGGCAGTACCGCTCGAGCGACGCCCTGTGTTCTGGTTCTACGGATCGGCGTCGATCGCGTACGGCATCAAGGACAACGCGTTCAGCTACCTGTTGTTGATCTTCGCCAACCAGGTGCTGGGTGTGCCGGGTTATCTCGCCTCGCTGGCTTTGGCGATCGCCATGCTGTGGGACGCGGTGTCCGATCTGCTGCTCGGGCACTGGTCCGACAAGACCCATTCCCGACTGGGGCGCCGGCACCCCTTCATGTATGCCGCGCTCCTGGTGCTGCCGCCCTCGTTCTATGCGCTGTTCAATCCGGTGATCGAGGTCTCCGGCGAAGCGGCCTTCTGGTACGTGCTTGTTCTGGCGTTGATCATCCGCACCGGCACCACGCTGTTCGAGGTGCCGTCGACGGCGCTTCTGCCAGATCTCGAACGTGACTACGACCGACGCAACAAGTGGCTCGCGCTGCGGCACGGTTTCGGCTGGTATGGCGGCAACGGCATTCATACCCTCAACTTTTTCTTCTGGGTTGGGGCGTTCGGCGTGGGTAGCCAGGCCGGCTACAGCATCTATGGCGTGGTCGGAGCCTTGGTGATTGCAGCGGCCATTCTGGCATCTGCGCTGGGCACGCAGGCAGCCGCCAGCGCGCTGCCGCCACCCACCGACGAGTTCCGCTTCCGTGAGATCTCGCGCGAGATCCGCCAGATTCTGCAGTCGCTGCGCAACCCGCACTTCGGCGCACTGT
>CAZVMA010000311.1:0-3687 GCA_964628545.1 uncultured Pseudomonadales bacterium
CTGACTGCGGCGAGTTCCAGCACCCGCTGGATATTGAGACGATCGAAGCCGTCTTCGCGCATGACCGTGACGGCTGCGTTCAGAATTCGGGTCTGAGTAGGTTGCCGAGCCTCTTCGTAGGTGGCGCGCTGTCGTCGATACATGGTCGATTCCAGGGGCGCGGTCAGTAGGATGCCAAGGTGGCCTCGCCAGCTTCAGAGCTTCCAGCGCGCGGAACAACCTTGGCGAACGCTAACACGATCACCAGCATCACTGAATCAGAACGCAAGCGACCATTGCCGACCAGTCGCGAGCGAGTAATGCTCTTCGAAGTTCAATTGATCGGCTTGCTAGCGTCCGCGGCCCCACGGGGGAGTAGGGGAGGACCGGCCTACGGCGTTGAAGTCTGCTGCAGGTAATCCATGGCCAGCGTGGACAACGCGCGCACCCCCGGCACCAGCGCGTCCTCGTTCACGAAGTACAGCGGTGAATGATTGGGCGCCGCCTCGGTTGTGCTGACGCCGTCCTGGTTCACGCCGAGGAAGAAAAACAGCCCCGGGATGTGTTTCTGATATTCGGAGAAGTCCTCCGACGCCATGATCAGCGGTGCTTCGTGCAGGTCGTCGCCGACAGCCGCCCGCAGCGAGGGCAGCATCTGCGCGGTCAACGCCGGATCGTTTTGGGTCACCTCACCCATAGTGTCGATGGTGACCGTGGCTTCGGCGCCTGAGGCGGCAGCGATGGATGCCGCGGTGCGCCGAATGCGTTCGTGGACGTCCCTGCGAATATCTTCGTCGAAGTGGCGCACCGTGCCGGTCATCTCCACCGTATCGGAAATGATGTTATGTCGTACCCCGCCGTGAAAGCTGCCGATGGTGATGACCGACGGCGTCTTGGTGATGTCGACCTGCCGACTGGGAATCATCTGCAGGGCGGTTACCAGCTGTGCGGCGACCACGATGGGGTCGATCCCGCCCCAGGGCTGCGAGCCGTGTGTTTGTCGACCTTTTACGGTGATGCGCAGGGTATCGGCAGCGGCCATGGTGGGCCCGCTGCGATACATCAGGCTGCCGGCGGGGCCGGGCCAGGTGTGCAAGCCGAAGATTGCGGTGGGATTTTCCGCGAGATCCCACAGGCCCTCTTTGATCATCAGCCGTGCGCCACCTTCCTCACCTTCGGGCGGGCCTTCCTCGGCCGGCTGAAAAACGAATGCGATGGTCCCGGGAAGCTGCTCGCGCATGCCGGCCAGTACGGTAGCTGCGCCGAGCAAAATTGCGGTATGCGCGTCGTGCCCGCACGCGTGCATTACCGGCACCTCCGTGCCGTTGTAGTTCATGCGAGCGCGCGAGGCGAACGGGAGCCCGGATTTTTCCTCCACCGGCAGCGCGTCCATGTCGGCGCGCAGAGCGACAACGCCGCCGGGCCGTCCACCGCGCAGGATGCCGACCACGCCGGTGTGCGCGATTCCGGTGTGAACTTCGTCGAAATTTAGTGTGCGCAGGGCGTCAGCCACCAGCGCGGCTGTTCGATGCTCCCGGTTGCCGAGTTCCGGGTGTTCGTGGATATCGCGGCGCCAGGCGACTACAGCGGGCTCGGCAGCCGCCGCGGCGGCGTTGATTTCGGCATGCAGCGCCTGGAGTGAGCCGGCGTCCCCCTGCCCGGGTTGGGGCAGCAGCGCCAGCGTAATCAGCAGCAGAATCGGACCCAGCGGCATCGGAAACTCCAGGCAGAGTTGGTCTAGCGGATGACGGTCAGGATGTGTTCAGCCAGCTGGCGGTATTGCCCAGCGGCTCTCGAGGCGGCATCGAAATCGAAGATGTCGCGACCCGCGTGCTGTGCCCGCGGCAGGCTCGAGCTGATGCCGATGCTGACCGGTAGCACCACCTCACCGAAGGCCGCCTCGATGTCGCGCATCATGGCGTCGTGCAGGGCAGTGTTGCGGCGATCGACCCGCGTCAGCAGAACGCCGAGCAGGTCCATGTCCGGATTCAGGCGCGCAGCCACGGTTGAGACCGTCATCGCGAGTGCGGTGACGCCTTTCACGGCGAGCGGGCTCGGATCGCAGGGAATGATCACCCAGTCAGCAGCCACCAAAGCGTTCAGGGCGAGATTGCCCTGGTTTGGCGGGCAGTCGATGACGATCACGTCGTAGTGTGTGCGCGTGAACGCGAGCTTGTTGCGCAGCACCAGTTCTTTGCCGATGCGCGCGCCGAGCAGCTCTTCGGTTGCCGCGAGCGCCGGGTCATAGGCGGTGACGTCGAGACCCTCGAGCCCCGCTGCAACCGCCGCATCCATGATTTCGCTTGGCCCCTCATCCTGCAGCACCTGCGCCAGCGAGGGTCCGCGCTCGGGCATGATCGATTTCAGCGTAACGGCAACGTGACCCTGTGGATCGAGATCAAGCAGCAGCACGCGCTTGTGGTGAAAGCGGGCCAGGGCGGTCGCCAGCGACGCGGCGGTTGTCGTTTTGCCGACGCCTCCTTTCTGGGCGGCGATGGCGATCACGGCAGCCCGGCGACCGCCGGGTGCGCGCGCCGTGGTTTCGGTCTCGTCGCTGCCGGCGACAAGTCGTCGCAGTCCGACCTTCAGCAGTTTGCGCATCGGCCACCTCTCGCGGACGGGCTTGCCGGCCATTTCCTTGATCAGTGAGATCGTCGATCAGTCGGCCGGTCGACGCAGTGTAACAAAGCGGGAACTGCCCCGCCTTCTGGTGTCGGCCGGGCCGGCGCTACAGTCGGCGCACTGGGGCGGGCGACCGAACTCGCCAACAAACTGATGCGAGACAGGTGTACAGGAGCGGACAGTATGGATTGGACGACAACCCGCCCGTGCGTCAGGGTGGCCAGTGACGCGGGGCGTTGCGGCGGATTTCTGCGCCGCCAGTAGCCTCGCTTCCGCTACTGGGCCACGAACCCGCCGTCCACGGACAGCACAGCGCCCTGACACAACATCGAATCGTCGGAGGCAAAGAAGAAGATGGCGCCGGCGACTTCATCGGCGGTGCCCATGCGACCGATCGGCATGACGCCGCGCAGCATGTTCTGTGCCTCGGCCTTGTCGGGCATCAGGTCTGTCCAGCGCTCCATCATGGGCGTTGCAATCACGCCCGGGCAGACGCAGTTGAAGCGCACGCCGCTTTTGGCCAGCTCGATGGCCATGTCCTTGGTGAAGACGATCAAGCCCCCCTTCGCGCTGCCGTAGGCGGTGGATAGCGGAAACCCCACCAGCCCGTTCAGCGAGGAGACGTTGATGACGCTGCCCGTGCCGGCGCTGACCATGTGCGGCACCACGTGCTTGCAGAACAGCCAGGGGCCCTTCAGATCGGTGTCGAGCACCATGTCCCACTCGTCGACGGTGGTCGCGTCGTAGGCGCGATTGAGCTCGGCCCCGGCATTGTTCACCAGCACGTCGATGCGGCCCCACCGCTGCATGGCGGCGTCCGCCACTGCGCGCACATCGGCCTCCAGACGCACGTCGCAGGCCATCGGCAAAGCGCTGCTGCCGAGCGTCTGGGCCAGCGCGCCGGCCGCGGACACGTCCCGGTCCGCGATCAGCACCTCCGCGCCTTCAGCGACAAAGCGGCGCACGGTAGCCGCGCCATAGCCGGGCTGGTTTTCCATTGGCACCAGCAGCTCCGACGCGACGCCCGAGAGCTCCGCGCCGCACGCAAAGCCAATCCCGATGTAGCGGCCCTGTTCGCGCAGCGCC